>NZ_JBEXXN010000048.1:0-55035 GCF_040630445.1 Streptomyces sp. NPDC005805 | reverse complement strand
ACGACGCGGGCAAACGGGTGCGGGGCCGCAAGCGCCACCTGCTGGTGGACACCTGCGGCCTGGTCCTGCGGGCAGTGGTGGCCCACCGGGAGCCGTCCCCGCCGCGACCGGCCGCTGCCCCCGTGCCACGGTTGGCGTAGGGAGGCGTCCGGCGGATCCTGGCCGGGGCCACGACGCCTGGCACGGCCCCTCGCTGCGTTGCCGCAATGCCTGAATAGCTCCGCTATGAAGGCATCCCGGCGCCTTGCGATCCACCGCACCAGACGCCGCGTCATGTCCGGCCCTGATCCACCGGGCACCTCCTGCCGCCGCCGGCCCGGGCCTCCCGGGCGGTCCGCGGCGACGGCACAGGCCGGCGAACCGGAGCACCCCATGGCAGAACCGCAGGACGCCACGTCCACCGCCCCGTCCCCCACGGCGTCGTCCGCGTCCCTGACGACCGTCGACCCCTCGGGCGGCGCCGAGGCCCCGGACCGGCGCGACGTTCCGGGCCTCGGTGACGGCGACGGCCTCGCCGCGCTGGCGGCCCTCGACGCCGACCTGGACGCCGACCTGGCGTATCCGGACCCCCTGGCGCCCACCACCTGCGACCCGGAGCCCGGCCCCGATGCCCCGCCCGGCGTCGCCGACCCCCTCGCCCGGGCCCGGGAGCTGCTGCGGGAGCACCCCGTGGTGGACGGCCGCAGCGGGCTCGCCCCCGTCCTGCGGAGCATGCACTTCCATGACCTCGAAGCGGGCGAGAGCCTGCTGGAGACCGACGTCCCCCGGCTGCGGCGCGGGGGAGTCGGCGCCCAGTTCTGGTGCCTCCACCCGCCCGGCGCGGACTCCGGGACCGCCGGGTCCGGGGACCTGGCCGGGGTGCTGGACCTGATCGACGTCGTCCGCGACACCGTGCACGGCGCCCCGGAGGGCCTGGTCGTCGCGGTGCGGGCCGACGACGTGGTCGACGCCCGCAACCGGGGCCGGACCGCCGTCCTGCTCGGGCCCGCCCCCGGCCCCGCGCTCGGTGACTCGCTCGCCGCCCTGCGCGCCCTGCACACCCTCGGCGTGCGCTCCCTCACCCCGGCCGGCAGCCGCTGGGCCGGCGGTCCCGGCGGCCTCACGCCCTTCGGCCACGAGGTGGTGCGCGAGGCGAACCGCCTGGGCGTCCTGCTCGACCTCTCCGGCTGCCCGGCTCAGACCGTGCGCCGCGTCCTCGCCGTGACCCGGGCTCCGGCGCTGGTCTCCCACCACCCCGAGCCGCTGGACGAGGACCTGCTGCGCGCCCTGCGGGCCGGGCACGGCGTCTGCATGGTCCCGTGCACCGGGACCCCGGCCGAGGTCGCGGACGCGCTCGACCGCGTCCGCGCGGCGGCCGGGGCGGAGACCGTCGCGCTGAGCGGGGCGTACGACACGGGCCTGCCGCACGGCCCCGGCCTCGGGGACGTCTCCGGCTTCCCCCGGCTGATCGCCGAGCTGCTGGAACGCGGCTGGAGCGAGGCCGAGGTCACCGCGCTGACCTGGTCGAACGTGCTCCGGGTGCTGCGCGGCACGGAGTTCGCCGCCCGTACGGCCGCGGGGCGCCCGGCGCCCTCCCGGGCCGTGATCGACGCGCTCGGCGGCTGAGGCCGGGCCCGGGACGGGACGGGGCGGGCGGCGGGCCCCTGCGTCGTCAGCAGGCGCAGAGGCAGAACGGGTGCCCGGCCGGGTCCGCGTACACCCGGAAGGTGCGCGAGTGGTCGGCCGCGTCGAGGGCGGTCGCGCCCAGCGCCAGCACCCGCGCCTCCGCCTCGTCGAGGTCGTCCACGGTCACGTCCAGATGGAACTGCTGCGAGTGCTCGGCGGACGGCCACTTCGGGGGCGTGTACCCCGGGGCGGCCTGGAAGGCGAGGGGCGCCGCCCCGCCCGTGAGGTCGACCCAGCCGTCGCCGTCGTCCTCGATCTCGCCCCCGAGCAGCTCCGCGTAGAAGCGGCCCAGCGCGACGGGGTCGGGACAGTCCAGGACGACGGCCCCCAGCTTGGCGATGCTCATGACTGCTCCTCCGGTCTGCCGGTCTCCCGGCTCGGCGTTACCCGTACTCGGCGAGTACCCGCGTCAGCGCGTTACCGGTACTCGGCCTCAACAGGTAACCGTTACTGCATGCTCCCGCAAAGGCGGTAACGTCGCAAGCATGAACGACAGGGAATCCGCACCCGGCGGCCTCGCGCTCGTCGAGGCCCTGGTCAACACGCTGGACGTCGAGACCGGCGCGGACACCCTGGACTCGGCCGCCGGCCGTGCGCGCTTCGGCCTGGCGGACGCGGGCGCCGAGGAGATCGACGCGGCTCGCGCGCTGCGGGAGGCACTGCGCGCCGCCTGCCTGGCCCACGCCGGCCACGGCACGTCCGGGACCCTCGACGCCCTGCTCGCCGACGCCCCGCTCCGGGTGAGCGTCGGCCCCTCCGGCGAGGCTTCCCTCCGGCTCCCCGAGCCGCCCACCCTGCGCGGCCGGGTCGCCCTGGCGATCGCGGAGGGCACGGCCGCCGGCACCTGGCTCCGGCTCAAGGCGTGCGAGGCCGAGGACTGCCGGTGGGCGTACTACGACCGCAGCCCGGCGGGCCGCCGCCGCTGGTGCTCCATGTCGGTCTGCGGCGCCCGCACCAAGATGCGCACGTACCGGGCCCGGGCGCGGCGGGACGCGGCGCGGGGCGAAGCCCCGTGAGGCCGGGGCCGGCCCTTCAGTACGGCCGACGCGCTTCAGCGCGGCCGGGCGCGGCTTCCGCCTGCGCGGCGCGGCTTCCGCGCGCGGCGTCCACGCGGTTGGTGCCCGCGCAGCGCGGCTTCCGCGGTGCGCGGGCCGCTTCCGGCCGCGCGGCGTGGCTTCCGCCTGCAGGGCTTCCGCCCGCGTGGCTTGTGCCCGCATGGGCGTGGCTTCCGCCCGTGGCGTCCACCCGGCTTGCGCCGGGCTTGCGTTCGCGCGGCGCAGCGCGCGATGTGCCTCAGGCCCGCGGGCGGCCCATCGCCCGGTAGGTCCAGCCCGCCGCGCGCCATGCCTCCGCGTCCAGCGCGTTGCGGCCGTCCAGCAGGATGCGGGAGGTGACCGCGGCGCCCAGCTCCGCCGGGTCCAGCTCGCGGAACTCGCGCCACTCGGTCAGGTGCAGCACCACGTCCGCGCCGCGTACGGCCGCCAGGGCGGTGTCCGCGTAGGCGAGGGTCGGGAAGAGGCGGCGGGCGTTCTCCATGCCCTTGGGGTCGTAGACCGTGACCTGGCCGCCCTGGAGCTGGATCTGCCCCGCGACGTTGAGCGCCGGGGAGTCCCGGACGTCGTCCGAGTCGGGCTTGAAGGTCGCGCCCAGCACCGCGACGCGCTTGCCCAGGAACGGGCCGCCGCCGACCGCCTCGCGCGCCAGCTCCACCATGTGGCCCCGGCGGCGCATGTTGATCGAGTCGACCTCGCGCAGGAAGGTCAGCGCCTGGTCCGCGCCCAGCTCGCCCGCGCGGGCCATGAACGCCCGGATGTCCTTGGGCAGGCAGCCGCCGCCGAAGCCGACGCCCGCCCGCAGGAACTTCTTCCCGATGCGGTCGTCGTGCCCGATGGCCTCCGCCAGCTTGGCCACGTCGCCGCCGGCCGCCTCGCAGACCTCGGCCATGGCGTTGATGAAGGAGATCTTGGTGGCGAGGAAGGAGTTCGCGGCGGTCTTCACCAGCTCCGCCGTCGGATAGTCGGTGACCACGAACGGCGAGCCCTCCGCGATCGGGGTCGCGTACACCTCGCGCAGCAGCTTCTCGGCGCGCTCACCGCGCACGCCGACCACGATCCGGTCCGGGTGCAGGGTGTCGTCCACGGCGAAGCCCTCGCGCAGGAACTCCGGGTTCCACGCCAGCTCCACATCGCCCGGCGCCTGCTCCGCGAGGAGCCGCGCCAGCCGGTCCGCGCTGCCCACCGGCACCGTCGACTTGCCGACCACCAGCGCCTGCCCGCCCAGGTGCGGGGCGAGGGAGGCGAAGGCGGAGTCCACGAAGCTCATGTCGCAGGCGTACTCGCCGTGCTTCTGCGGGGTGTTCACACACACGAAGTGGACGTCGCCGAAGGCGCCCACCTCCTCCCAGGAGGTGGTGAACCGCAGCCGGCCGGTTGAGCCCTCGATCCCGGCGACATGGCGCCGCAGCAGCTCCTCCAGGCCGGGCTCGTACATGGGCACCCGGCCCGAGGAGAGCAGCTCGATCTTCTCGGGGACGACATCGAGCCCCAGCACCTCGAAACCGAGCTCGGCCATCGCGGCGGCGTGGGTGGCGCCCAGGTAGCCGGTGCCGATCACGGTGATCTTGAGGGCCATGCGGTGCTCCAGTACTGATGCGGGCGGGCGTGCGCGCCCGAGCATAACCGCGCGGCGGGAGGGGCCCGACGGGCGGCCGTCCGTCGCCGGGCCGGGTCCGTCCCGTGCTTTACGGGGTCCCGTAATCCGGGCCTGACCGGGGCTGTCGCCAAACTCACCTATGCCCCGGCCCCGCGGCCCGTCTAAAATTGGGTTACTTAACGGTAGTTAGCATCTTGGGGAGTGAGACACCTTGGCAGGATCGGCCGACTTCGACCTGTACCGCCCGTCCGAAGAGCACGACATGCTCCGCGAGTCGGTCCGCTCCCTGGCCGAGGCGAAGATCGCGCCCTTCGCCGCCGCGGTGGACGAGGAGGCCCGCTTCCCGCAGGAGGCGCTGGACGCCCTCGTCTCCTCCGACCTGCACGCCGTGCACGTACCGGAGTCCTACGGCGGCGCGGGCGCCGACGCGCTGGCGACCGTCATCGTGATCGAGGAGGTCGCCCGGGTCTGCGCGTCCTCCTCCCTGATCCCCGCGGTCAACAAGCTCGGCTCGCTCCCGGTGATCCTCTCCGGCTCCGAGGAGCTGAAGGCGAAGTACATGGCGCCCCTTGCCAAGGGCGACGGCATGTTCTCGTACTGCCTCTCCGAGCCGGACGCGGGCTCGGACGCGGCCGGCATGAAGACCAAGGCCGTGCGCGACGGGGACTCCTGGGTCCTCAACGGCGTGAAGCGCTGGATCACCAACGCCGGCGTCTCCGAGTACTACACGGTGATGGCCGTCACCGACCCGACCAAGCGCTCCAAGGGCATCTCGGCCTTCGTCGTCGAGAAGGGCGACGAGGGCGTGTCCTTCGGCGCCCCGGAGAAGAAGCTCGGCATCAAGGGCTCCCCGACCCGCGAGGTCTACCTCGACAACGTCCGCATCCCGGCCGACCGCATGATCGGCGAGGAGGGCACGGGCTTCGCCACCGCGATGAAGACCCTGGACCACACCCGCATCACCATCGCGGCCCAGGCCCTCGGCATCGCGCAGGGCGCCCTCGACTACGCCAAGGGCTATGTCCAGGAGCGCAAGCAGTTCGGCAAGCCGATCGCGGACTTCCAGGGCATCCAGTTCATGCTCGCCGACATGGCCATGAAGATCGAGGCCGCCCGCCAGCTCACGTACGCGGCCGCGGCCAAGTCCGAGCGCGGCGACGCCGACCTCACCTTCCAGGGCGCCGCCGCCAAGTGCTTCGCCTCCGACGTGGCCATGGAGGTCACCACGGACGCGGTCCAGCTCCTGGGCGGCTACGGCTACACCCGCGACTACCCGGTCGAGCGCATGATGCGCGACGCCAAGATCACGCAGATTTACGAAGGTACGAATCAGGTTCAGCGGATCGTCATGGCCAGGAACCTTCCCTAGCAGGGTTTTCGCAGGTCAGAGGCTATTTTCGCGGCCCCGAGGAAGGCTCTCGGCTTCCCGCCCGTTGCGCCCCGATCGGAGGCATTCATGGGCGTCATACTTGGGGAATCCTGCGACCGACAGGCTCAGAAGGGCCACTGACCAGCACAAACAACACAGCCCCCGGCGTGATTGCCGGGGGCTGTTGTCGTACGTGGATCAGGCGACCTCTGACGCCTCCGTGGGGTCGTCGGCGCCGGGCGTCAGCATGGTTGCGATGGCTGCCCGACCGCGGTGCTCGGCCCCTTCGAAGATGTAGTGGCAGTGCTTCCTGAGTACGTCCGTGCTGCTGGCGGATCGTGCGCCGCTACGCCCGCATCTTGGGTGAGTCCCTGCCCGAGGGACAGGCGGTGTTCATTGAGCGGACGGCAGAGCAGACACTCAGGGTCTCGGCCTGCCTGGCAGCGTCCGAGTGCTCCGAGACCAAGGTCGTCCGCCTGGACGCCTACCGCCCCGAACCGCAGCGGGCCCCGAGCCCGCGCCGGAACCGCAGCGCTCGGAACCGCTCGCGGACTCCAACCCCCTTCCGCGCGCTGCTCCAACCAACCAAAGGAACAGCCCCGGCCACTGGCCGGGGCATCTTTGTTGCTTCGACTACGTGAGAGGGCAGGCCAGTTCGGGCTTCAAGCGATTCGGGGAACACGTCACCGCAGCCAGAGACAGATACGAGGGGCGTTCGAGGTAGAAGCCGAGCGACACATCAGCCCCCGAGTCCAGCCGCTCGGCAGCGGAGTTGACGAGCATGGACAGACGGGTGGTGTCGCGGTCCCGCTCGGAGGCGAACCGGTGTGCGTTCTCGGCCAACTGCTCCCCGAGCCATGACGCCGCCTCCTTCGCCTCTTCCCACGTGCCATGAACTAAGGAACGGGGCTTGATGAGCCAGTACGCCGTTTCGAGGGGCGGTAGGTCGACGTTCGGGAACTCCTCCGCGACCTCCCGATACCGCTGGATCAGTTCTGGCTTGCTTCCGACCGGGGGCGGATCGGGATGCGGGGGCCGCCGTAGGGCCTCGTTGTCGAAGCGCTCTTTCGGGCCGGTCCACAGATAGCCGTGATGGTGCACGTGTCGTTCCCGTTTCGAGAAGTGCCAGCCGGGCACGGGCCCAAGGACGGGGGGACGGACCCGGCCCGGCTGACGGAGAGGGAGGATCAGACGTTGAGGCCGAACCGCGCCGGATCGATCCCGGCCGCGTCCAGTTCCTCCGTGGTGAAGCGCAGCGGCTGCGCGTCCGGCCGCTTGCTGTCGCCGAGGGCCCAGGCGTCGTCGTCGATCCGGGCGAGGGTCACGCACCCCTCGGTGCAGGGGCCTCCGCACGCCTTCACGAACGAGGCCCTGTCGATATCGAGCGCGTACAGGTCGGTTCCGTTCAGCATTACTGCACCTTCCTGATCAACTAATCGCGGCCATGGCTGACCGCCGCCGCCTATTCCGGGCGGGAGTTCAAGGGAGGAGAGGGAGAGACTTCAGCGTCCGGAACCTTGAGCGCGTTCCGTGCAGCGCCAGCACTCGCATGGTGGCCAAGCGCTTGTGAGCAGGGGCGGAAGATTGTCCGTCGTGGCCACGGCTTGCTCCGCCCCCCAGGTCTGCCCTGAGTCGCGAGAGACACGCATGCTCATCAGGGGGCGGTCGGCGAAGAGCCTTGAGCCCGTTCCCTTGTTCATGAGGCGTGGGCCTCTGCGTGGTGCTGGCGCATTCGTACGTCGTCGGATACGGCGCTGTAGTCGAACGTGGAGCGGGCGTTCTCGCGGGCTACCGATATGGACAGGCAGTCAGCGCAACCGGGTTTGGGCGACGGCTCGCGCGGTGGCTCCGGCAGGCACGTCCGTGCTGGCGTGTTGGTACCAGGATCGGAAGTTCTCTCTTCACTCTCCATGGCGTCATCTTCGGCGGGCCACGGAGGCAGCTCTAGCCTGTTTCCTGTTCGCGCAAGAAGTCGTCGCGGATACCCTCGAGCAGGCCCCGCATGTCGTCGCCGGACAGTGCCACGCGTTCGAACCCGTGGAATTTCTCTGCGTAGATCTCTACGTCCCTGGGATCAGTGACGAGCACCTCGGCATGGACCGTCTCGACGGTGACCATGCGGTTGTCCCGGATCGCGAACGAGTGGTTCGCGACGTCATTCTGCTGAACGCTCAACGGGACTACTCGGATGTCGATATGAGACAGACGTGACATCGAAACAATCCGGTCCAGCTGGGCAGCCATCATCGACGGCGGAACAAGCCGCCACCGCAGAACGGGTTCTGTGATGATGAACCGCAATGACTTCGTGCTGTCGTAGAGGATTGCTTGGCGTTCCAATCGTCCGTTGATAGTGCGGTTGAGGGTGTCTTCACTCAGGTTATGACGTTGCAGAACGGCTCGAATGTACTCGGGAGTCTGGAGCAGGCCCGGAACCAGAGCCGGTTGGAACATCCGCAGCGCTGACATCTGGGCTTCAAGAGCTTTGACCTCCTGCTGGCCCTTGTGGACACCAACCCGTTTCAACAGCCGCCATTCAGTCGTCTCCGTGCCGGCCGTCCGAGCGGCATCGGTGTACTCGGCCTTGATCTCCTCGGACACCCCGATGGCGATCAGGATGCGCTCAACGTCCGTCGCGCGGGGCGCGAGCTTCGCATTCTCGATCTTGGAGAGCTTGGACGGAGACATGAGGGCGCCACGGGCGACTGCTTTGGCCTCCTTCCCGGACGCCTGACGCAGTGCCCGCAGCGCGGCCCCCAACTGTGCCCTGTTCACGCCCCGTGCTTGGCCCACCATTCAGTGAACGGCTTCGCGTGGGCGAGTGCCGCGTCACGGTGCCCGGCGAATTCCGCCGTTCGTTCCGGTGGCAGGACTTCCGAGCCCAGGTACTTTCCGGTGCCGTCGTAGGCCATCACGGCCACGGACTCGGAGTCGAAGAGCCAGAAGTCAGGTACGTTCTCCAGGGGGTTCGGCCTGTCGGTGATGTCGAGAATGAAGAACTCCTCACCCCCGGACATGTTCTTCTGGTATCCCCACCCGAGTTCGAACCTGAGATATTCCGTGAGCGGGCGGCGCAGAATGTGAACCCGGTGGACTCGTTTCCCTTTTCCGGTGTGCGAGCGGAGCTCTTCCACCCAGCCCGCGTTGTAGTCGTCCGGCTGTGGTTCCCCGGCCAGGAACGCGTGGTAGGCATCGACGTTCCCCGACTTGCTGTAGTCATCGAGGGTTTCGAGCCGGAACGCCTCACGCCGGAACGTGTCGAAGAGGTCGCCGAGGGTCCTAGATGAGGTTGTCACGGATAGCCTTCTGGATCAGTTCCATCGGGATCTCGACGAGGGTTTCGTGAGCGGGAATCTGAAGCCCGTGGTCGGTCGGAGTCTCCCCCTGAACCAAGAGCGTGCCACGATCCGTCGCGTAGATCGTCGGGCAGTCCGTGATGTCGCACGTGCTGACCAGCTTGGTGACTTTCATGGTCCGGGTTCCCCTCTCCCGTGCTGTCAGTACCTCGCGTCTGGATTGATGCTCCCGAGGCCAGGGCGCGCGGGTCAAGCGATCACGGTTGATGGAACAGGAAACCGCGTAACCTGCCACGAGCCCGCTCGTCTGTCGCGCGGCGTGTGGTGGCGCCTCTGGTGCGGCGCCTACCTGGGCGGACTACTGGCGATCATGGGGAAATGCTGGGGAGGCCACTCCAGGGAGGGGCGTCCGCGCAGGTCAGTGCCGTGTGACCTTAAGGACCCGGATCTGCGAGGGCACCAACCAGGTCCAGCGCATCGTCATGGCGCGCACCCGCCGTAACGCGCCCGCACGCGTCTCCGCACGGCCCCCGGCGTGATGCCGGGGGCCGTACGCGTGCGAGGGGGCGGGGCCCCGGCCGGCCGGTTGCCTCCCCTGCGGCGCAGGGGCGGGCGGCGTACGGGACGGGTGACCCCACCCCTGCGACACATGAGACGAGTGGGGTGCGCGTGGCGTGGTTGACGGGGGTTGCGCGGGCCGGTTCAGTGGTCGGGCGCCGCCCGGCGCGAACGGTCCTGTCGCTCCAACTCCCGCCCCACGGAGGCTCCGTGAGACACCATGCGACACCCGCTCGGCACATCCCGGCGGTCCTCACCGCCGTCCTCGGCCTCACCCTGACGGCCCTCGCACCCACCGCCCAGGCACGCCCCGCGCCTCCCGCGCCCACCACGTCCCCCGCCCCCACCGTGGCGGCCGCCTTCACGGAGGCCGCCGCCGAGTTCGGCGTCCCGAGGGACGTGCTGGTCGCCGTGGGCTACGGCGAGAGCCGGCTCGACGGGCATGGCGGGCAGCCCAGTCAGGACCGCGGCTACGGCGTGATGCACCTGGTGGACAACCCGCGCCAGCGGACCCTGCGCGAGGCGTCCGAGCTCACCGGCGTCCCCGCCGGGACCCTGCGCCGGGACACCGCGGCCAACATCCGCGGCGGCGCCGCCGTCCTGCGCGCCCGCGCCGACGAGGCCGGGCTCACCGCCGCGGAACGCGCGCGGCCCGGGGAGTGGTACGAGGCGGTGGCACGCTACGGCGGCGCCGGCGACCCGCGTACCGCGCGCTTCTACGCCGACGGCGTCTACGACCTGCTCGCCCAGGGCGTCGACGCCCGCGCCGAGGACGGCTCCGCCGTCACCGTCCGGCCGTCGGCCGTCCAGCCGGACCGTGGGTCCCACGCCGACGCGGCACCGCTCGCGGCCGGGCCCGACTACCCGTCCGCCCTGTGGGTGCCGGCCAGCACCGCCAACTACAAGGCCGGGCGCACCTCCGCGATCACCGCGGTCGTCGTGCATGTCACCCAGGGCTCGTACGCCGGCGCCATCAGCTGGTTCCAGAACCCGGCCTCCCAGGTCAGCGCGCACTATGTGGTCCGTTCCTCGGACGGGCAGGTGACGCAGACGGTCCGGGAGAAGGACACCGCCTGGCACGCGCGCAGCGGCAATCCGTACTCCGTCGGCATCGAGCACGAGGGGTTCGTCGACCAGCCCGCGTGGTTCACCGACGTGATGTACCGCTCCTCCGCGGCCCTCACCCGCGCGATCGCCGACCGCTACGGCATCCCCAAGGACCGGGCGCACATCGTGGGCCACGCCGAGGTCCCGGGCAACGACCACACCGACCCCGGCCCGCACTGGGACTGGAACCGCTACATGGAGCTGGTGCGCGGGGGCACGGGCGGCGCTGTGCAGCTCGGCTTCCCCTCGTACGCCACCCTGCGCACCGGGTCGACGGGCGATCAGGTCCGGGCCGCGCAGTGGCTGCTGAACGTCCAGGGCCACGCCGCGGGCGCGGTGGACGGTGCCTTCGGCTCCGGGACGGCGGCCGCGGTCCGCTCGTTCCAGACGGTGAAGGGGCTGACCGCGGACGGCGTGGTCGGCGCGCGCACCTGGACGGCCCTCCTCTCGGCGGGCTCCCGCCCGGTGCTCCGCCAGGGCGCCTCCGGCGAGGCCGTCCAGCGCCTCCAGCGGGCCCTGACGGCGGCCCTGTCCCGGACCGTCTCCCCGGACGGCCTCTTCGGCCCGGGCACCGAACAGGCGGTCCGCGACTACCAGTCGGCCCGCGGCCTGACCCCGGACGGCGTGGCCGGCGCGGCGACCTGGACCGCCCTCCAGTCGGGCCGCTGAGCCCGGGGCCGGGGCAAGGCGCGGCTCAGGTGCCGCGCGGTTCGCGGGCGGCTGCGCCGGCGCACCGGCGGGGCCAGTCCGGGGCCGGGTCCTCGGGCAGGAGGGGGCGGACGGCGCCGATGACCGCGCCGATGCAGACGTCCCGCAGCTCCTCCGCCGTGCAGGTCTCGTCCACCAGCCAGTCCACGCACAGCACCTGCACGAACACCAGCCAGCTCTTCAGCACGCCCGAGACCGCCGCCCGGTCACGCGCGTCCGTCACCGGCAGGACGCCGAGCAGCCGTTCGCGCAGCGCGTCCAGTTCGTCGGTGATGATCGTCTGGATCAGCCGGTCGCCCGCCAGGACCCGGTTCGCGGCCAGGACCGTGTTGCGGTTCGCCGCGAAGTAGCGGATGTGCGCGTCCAGTCCCTCCGTGAGCTGCTCGACCAGGGTCTGCGCCGGATCGACCCGGCTCTGGGCGAGCAGCTGCGCGGCCACCTCCCGGTAGAGCGCGGCGAAGAGCTCCCGCTTGCCCGGGAAGTGCCGGTAGAGCAGCGCGCGGGAGACGCCCGCCCGTTCGGCGACCTCCTCCATCGTGACCTCGTCGTAGGGGCGCGCGGCGAACAGCTCGGCTGCGACATCGAGGAGCTGGGCGCGGCGCTGGTCGGGGGAGAGGCGCTGACGTGGCACGACGTCATCCTAATTGACAGCTGTCTACCAGCAGGGGCTACGCTGGTTGACACTCGTCTACTAACGGGGCGCCGCCGCGACGGCGGCGCGCGGCCCGCAACCGGAGGGACGGTCGGCCATGTCCAGAACGAAGGCACTGCGGGGACTCGCGCTCCTGATGGGGTACGCCTGTCTGGCGATCGGCCTGGTCCATGTGGTGCTCGGCAACGCGTCGATCCCGGGGGCGCAGGACGCGGGCGCCACCGTCGACAGCCTCGGCCGCTTCTTCGGCGCGATCTTCGCCGGGTACGGCCTGGCGTGGATCCTGGCCGCCCGCCGCTCGCCGATCCCCGCGTCGGCGGTCCGCTGGCTGACGGCGGTCTTCCTGCTCGGGGCCGTCGGGCGCCTGCTGTCCCTCGCGGTGCACGGGTGGCCGCACTGGTTCCAGATCGCCCTCACGGCGCTCGAACTCGCCCTGCCGCCCGTGCTGTTCTGGCTGGCGGACGCGGAGGAGAAGGCCCTCGGGGCGGGCGGGGCCGACGACGGGCCGGGCGGGGCCGCGCCCCCGGAGGCCTCCGCCCGGGTGTGACGCCTCACGGCGTTGGCCGACACCGGCCCCGGAACTCCCGTCAGGACCGCGGCAGATGCGCCTTCGCGTCCTCGTAACCGGCCTCCGGGGCGGCGGCCGGCTCGGGCCCGTAGACCAGGTTGAGCACCCCGCTGCCGAAGGTCTCCGCGGAGAGCAGCTTCAGCGGCACCGGGGTGTCGCCCTCGTCGAAGAGGCGCTCACCCTTGCGCACCGCGATCGGGTGCACCAGCAGGTTCAGCTCGTCGAGCAGCCCCGCGGCGAGCAGGGAGCGCACCACCGACACGGAACCGCTGACCGCGATCCGGTCGTCGCCCGGCTCGCTCTTCAGCGCGCGGACCGCGTCCTCGAAGTCCCCCTGCAACTGCTCGGAGTTGCGCCAGGTGAAGTCGAGGGTCCGCTTGGAGACCACGATCTTCCGCGCGTCCCCGAGCTTCTTCGCGAACGGCGCGTCCTCGCCCCCGGCCGCCTCCCGCTCCGGCCAGGCGCCCGCGAAGCTGTCATAGGTGACCCGGCCGAGCAGCAGGGTGTCCGCCTGCCCGAGCACCGCGTCCACGGCCGCGCCCATCTCGTCGCTGAAGTAGGGGAAGTGCCACTCGTGCGGGTCCTCGACGACGCCGTCGACCGAGATGAACAGCTGCGCGACGATCTTCCTCATGGGGTGCCTCCGGGGGCGGTGTGGTCCGGTTCATCGTGTCGAGGGGTAGACGACGGGCGGCACCGGAACTCATCGGTGAGCCGTCAACCCACCTGTCCGGCGAGGGCCTCGGCGAGGCCGGCGACCTGCCGCGTGCGGTCGGGCGCGCCGTCCCCCGCCTCACCGACGCCTACCAGGAGGTAGGCGTCGCCGTCACCGTCGAGCGCCAGCCGTACCGCGGCCACATTGCCGCTGTCGGTGACCACCACGTCCCCGGCCTTGGCGTCGCCGGCCCGTTGCAGATACGTGCTCAGGTCGTCCAGGGGCGCTCCGGAAAGGCTCTGGACCACCGGCGCCAGCGGGGCGATGGCGGCCGGCGAGCGCGTGGCGACGGTGTGCACCTCCACGTCCTCCTTGCCGATGTGGAAGGAGCAGCTCACCAGGACACCCGGGTTCTCGGCCAGCCCCGACCCGGGCTCGGCCCGCTTGCCGCCCTCGGCCGTGGCGACGGGCTCGCCCTCGTCCGCCACGGAGCCGGTCCCGGCCGCCGCCCCGTCCAGTCCGGCGGCCTCCGCGGCCTCGGCCACGTCGTAGGGGAGCGGACAGGTGTCCGCCCCGTCGTCGGGCATCCCGTCGGCGGTCTCGGTCAGCCCGCTCAGACTGAGCGCGGCCCCGTCGCCGCCCTGGCAGCCGGTCACCAGGGCGACCGGTATCAGGAGGGCTGCCGCGATCAGCAGCCGCTGTCGTCCTTGTCGTCCTTGTGTCACGCTCGTCGCCCCCGCCGTTGCTGAACAGTTCCGCGCTGCCGAGTGGCCACTGTAGTCAGTGGGGCGGCGGGTCACCGACCAGGCGCAGAGCGGGCGCCGGGGTCGGTTCGGCGGCGAACTCCCCGAGGCCCAGGGCTGCTTCGCGCCACTGGCCGGCGAGCCCGAGCAGGTATTCGCTGTCATGGCGGTACCCGGGCGGCGGGGAGTCCGGGGTGGTGGGCCAGAGCATGGTGACGGCGAAGCGGACGGCGTGCATCGCCGAGCCGACATGCGGGTCGGCGCCGTTCTTCAGGCGCATCAACAACTGGAGCCGGGGGACGAGGTCGACGAGCTCGTCGTAGACCTTGGCGCGTTGATGGGCGCGGGCGGCCTCGAAGTCGTCGGTCACGATTCCTCCGCTGTTCGATGCTGTTCGGTGGGGTGGGCTGGTCAGGCGGCCTCGGCCTTGGGGTGGGTCTCGGCGTGGGCCCGGGTCTCGGCGTGGGTTTGGTGTCTGCAGTCGCGGCAGAGGCCGGGTTCGGGGGCGCGGAAGGCGCGGTTGCAGGTGCCGGTGCAGTCGACGAGTGGGTGGGGTTTGTCCGGGGGTGCGGGGAGGGCGGGGAGTGGCGGTGGGAGGAGTGCGGTGAGGCGGTGGGCGAGGAGGCCGGCGGGTCGTTTCAGGGGGTGGGGCAGGTCGGTGGTGAGGGCGGAGCGTACGGCGTCGGGGGTGACCTCGCGTTCGAGCCAGGCGACGGCGGCGGGGGCGAGGCGGTGGATGTCGGACTCCGCCAGGAGCAGTCGCGGATCGTGGGCGCGCAGCTCCGCGAGGAGGTCGGTGGCGATCCGATGGCGGTCCACGTCGTGGACTTGCGGGCGAGGCAGCGGTGGGCGCGTTTGTGCGGGCTCCGCGGGTGCGGGCTCCGGCCCCGGGGGTGCGGTCACCGGCTCCGGGGGTGCGGTCACCGGCTCCGGTTCTGGCTCGGGGCAGGTCGGCGGGGGCGTCGGCACCGGTTCCGCGCACGGCACGGGCACGTCCGCGACCGCGTCCGGGTGGTTGTACGAGATCGTGCGGGTGACGACCCTGCCGGACGGGAGTCGTTCCCGGGTGCGTGCCAGGTAGTGGTGGTCCTCCAGTTCGCGCAGGGCGCGGGCGATGCGGTCCTCGCTTTCGGGGAAGCGGTCGGCGAGGACCTTGATGCCGACTTTGGCCCCGTCCGGCAGGGACTGGATGTGCACGGCGAGCCCGATCGCGGTCAGGGACAACTGCCCGTGCTGGGCGAGGTGGTTGCCGACGATGGTGAAGCGGTGGGTGTGGATCGCGTGGACGTGGATCACGCCGAAGGCGGTGACACGGGCGGGAACGCGGGACGAGGCGCGCGAGGGCGCGCTAATCTGCTGGGTATCCACCGGGAAGCTCCGAACTTCCTCGGTGGTCAGGCCCTCGATCGGGATTGCGAGTCCCGGCCGGGGGCCGACGCATGTCTGGGGTTGCCGCGGCGAGCATATGCCCGCCAACCCGCCCGAAATCCAGTCCGATTGGGCAAAGTCACCCGGGAGGGTGACGGGGGTTCAGGTGGTGAACGGGTGGGGTCGGGTGGGGTGGTTTCCCGGTTCTTTCAAGAGTTCTTTGATCTCTTTGCGTCCCAGGCCCCCGCGTCGCGGAACACCGGGTCGCGGAGGTCCACGACCCGGTCCGACCGGCCACGGAGCGACGGCCGGCTCGGTCACAAGTCCGGTGCGACGCCCTCGTCGAGCTCCTGGTAGGCGTCCATGACGTCACCGACGCCCACGGTCACGAGTTCGTCCTGCGACGGAACTCCCGAACTGCCGTGCAGCTCGTAGATCCGTAGATCACGGGCCGCAGCGGCCTTCCGGACGAGTTCGCGCGCGAAGCGGCCGTTGCCGAGCCGGTCGATCGACCCGCCGGCGACGGCGGCCTCGCACGCCGCACGCAGCGCCACGGCAGCGTCGTCGGCGAGGGCGTCCCCCTGTGAGTCCAGGAAGGACTGGGCGATGAGCACCAATTCGTCCGACGAGTAGGCGGGAGTCCACTCGTGTGTGGAAGCGGGACGCCAGCCCGGGGGTTCACGGACAGGAGCTCGCCGATCTCGCCCGGGTACCCGGCCAGAATCACGACCAGGCGGTGCCTGTCGTCCTCGGCTCGTTTCAGAAGTACCTGAAGCGCTTCCTTGCCGAACGCGTCACCTCCCTATCCGGTGGGTGGAAAGGCGGAGCTCGGGTGGATCACCAGCTGGCGGTGGGTCGACGACGGTGTCCTCATGCCCAGGATGCTGGACGTGCAGGTGAGCCGTGTCGGCACCGTCTCACAGGTGGACGTCGCCCTCGGGCCGGAGCAACTGGACCTCGAAGAGCCGCGGCTGGACGCCGCGAAGGCGGAGTCACTGGTCCGAGACGGGCTGACCGGGCAGCCCGCCGAGCGCGGCGGCACTCCGAACGACGTCAGCGGTCAGGTGTACGACGGTGCGGATCAACCGCTGAAGGGAGACTGACCCGATCACCGGCCGTGGGCGCGCGGGTTCGCACCCGCCGCGTGGGCGGGCTTCGTGGCGCACGCGGCCGCGCGCTGAACCGGCCCCGGAGCGGAGCGGACCCCTCCGGGGGTGGGTGGCGGGTGGCGGCATATGCTGCGCTGCCGCCGTTGTGCGCGGCACAACGTTCTCAGGGGTGGGAGAAGAACCATGGGCGCTTCCGACAGGCGGATCGCTGCCCTGCTGCGGCAGATCGCCACGCAGGAGACCGTCGACATCCGGCACGAGCACTCCGTCACCGGGCGGGTGGCCGCGCAGGTGTACCTCGTCGAGCAGTACGGCTTCGAGTACGGCGAGGCGTGGCGCGAGGGGGCGCGCAAGGAGATCCTCGTGGCGCGCATGTACCGCGACCCCCGGCCCGAGGCGCGGGCGCGGGAGGCGGCGACGATCGCGGCGTATCCCGAGGCGGGGACGGGCGGGGCCGCGCCCGGACTGCGGCCGGGGACGCTCAAGCCGACCGACGAGGCCGCGGAGGCCGTCGCCCGGATCAAGGACCGGATCGGGTTCGACGTGATGGCCGGGGCGGCCGCCAAGGGACAGCAGGTCTTCGCGTACGCCTGCGTCGGGGTGTTCGTCCTGATGCTGCTGGTGCTCGGCCACTGGCTCGGCGCGCTGCTCGGCGGCGCGGCCCTGGCCGGGTTCCTGTTCGGCGCGTTCCGGCTGGGCGGGGTGCGCAGGCAGCGCATCGCCGAGCGGCTGACGGCCGCCGGGTTCACCGCCGTCACCGACGAGCACGGCCGCACCCGCTTCCTGCGCCCCGGGCAGCAACTCCCGGGCCACGCCAACCCGTTCGGAGCCTAGACGCGCCGGCGGGGGCCCGGCTCAGGCGCGGAGCGCCGCGTCCAGCGCGCGGACGAGTTCGCCGATGCGCCCGCCCCCGGGCGGCGCGGCGGGCAGCCGACCGAGGACGGTGGCGACGGCCGGGGGCGCGTCGCGGTGCGCCCGTTCCAGGACCGTCGCGGCGGCGGCCTCGTCCCCGCCGGACAGCAGCTCCGCGACGAGCGCCGCGTGCGCCGCCGCGCCGAGGACATGCTTCACCTGGTGGGCGCTGGCCCGGGGGTGCAGGAACGCGGCCCCGGCCGCATGGCTCGCCGCGCGTGCCGCCTCGGCCGCGGCGGGCGACGCGGCCTCCCGCGCGGCCCGGTAGGCGGCCCACGCGCTCTGCCGCAGCGCCGCGGTGCGCCGGCCGCCCCGGGCGAACAGCCCCGCCGCGTCGAGGGCTTCGCGCGGACGCGGGTCCTCGGGGCGGTCCTGTTCGAAGACCGGCAGCACCGCGCGAGCGCACGCGGCCGCGAAGCCCGCGATCTCGCGGAGTTCGTCCTGGCTCAACTCGATGGCGGAGTCGCCCGGTTGGCTCGGCTCGCTTTCGTTCGGCATGGACCGATCCTGCCGCAGACCGGGGTCCGGAGCGCAGACGTTTCCGGGCCGTACCGCAGTCGGCCGTCCGGAGCCGGCCGGACACGGCGAGGGCCCGTACCGCGATGTGCGGTACAGGCCCTCGCCGTGCGCCGTCACTGGCTGGTGACGGTGACCTTCTCGTCGTTCTGGATCTGCTTCACGAGCTGCTGCACCTTCGCCTTGTCCCAGACGAGGTTGCCGCCGCGGCTGCCGGAGATCGGGATGTTCATCGACTTCCCGTCGCCGCCGCTGACGCCCTTCATCGCGAAGAACATCGACCCCAGGTCCCACAGGGACATGTCCTTGTCGACGATCAGGGTGTCCAGGCCCGCGCCGAGGGTCGGGTAGAGCTTGAAGGGGTTGAGGATCGTGCCGGGCGTCGCCGCCTGGTTCGCCAGCGTGGAGAGGAACTTCTGCTGGTTCTTGGTGCGGTCCAGGTCGCTGCCCGCGAACGCGTACCGGGTGCGGACGAACGCGAGGGCCTGCTCGCCGTCGAGGGTCTGGGTGCCGGCCTTGAAGTCGGCGCCGGACTTCTTGTCCTTGAAGCCCTTCTCGATGTTCATCTCCACACCGCCGAGCGCGTCGACGATGTTCGCGAACCCCGCGAAGCCGATCTCGGCGTAGTGGTCGATCCGCAGACCGGTGTTGTGCTCGACGGTGCGGACCAGCAGCTCCGGACCGTCCTCCGCGTACGCCGCGTTGAGCTTCACGCGTCTGCCGGTGCCGGGGAAGGTCTTGCCGGACTCCGAGCCCACGAAGGTCGGTATCTCGACGTCGGAGTCGCGCGGGAGGGAGATCATCGTGTTCCCGCTGCCGCACTTGGCGAGGATCATCATGGAGTCGGTGCGCTTGCCCTCGGCCGAGCCGGTGCGCAGCCGCTTCTTCTCCTCGGCGGACATGCCCTCACGGCTGTCCGAGCCGACGATCAGATACGTGGTGCAGTCGCCTTCCTCGGGCCGCTCGATGACCTTGGACAGGTCGACCTCGCGGCGGACCTTGCCGTCCGCCCAGAAGTACGTGCCGATGGTGGTGCCGAGCACCGCGACGAGAGCGACGATCGCGCCGATCTTGATGCGGCGCCGCCAGTCCGGAGCCGGGGCCGGGCGGCCGTACGGGTCGCCGCCCTGCGGTGGCACCCGCCCGCCGCCGGGCGGGCTGCCGTAGACCTGGCCGGTGTTGTAGCCGCTGTCGTACCCGGGCTCGGCGTACCCCTGGCCGCCGCCCTGGTCGTACCCGCGCTGCTGCGGCGGCACGGAGCCCCGCTGGGGGGTGGAGGGGCGCTGGACGTGGCGCATCACGCGGGCGCTCTCGGGCTGCCCGGCGCTGCCGTGTCCGTAGCCGCGGCCGTCGCCGCCGTTCGACCATCCGCCCCCGCCCGCGGCGTCACCGCGGGAGTTGCCTCCATGCCAGTCACTCATGCGGAACAGTGTGCCGGTGGCGCCACCCACCGGGACAGGCCGGGTGGTAAATCACACCGGGCCTGTAGCGAAGCTGATGCAATGCGGCCCTTTTGTCCTGGAACGGGGGTCCCGTTGTCCCGGAACGGGGGTCCCGCGCCGGGTGGGACGAAGGTCCCGGACGGCCCGGACGGCGGTGGTCGCGGACCGGCATAAGGTGGAGGGCATGACAGATCAGGCCCCCCGCCCGGAGAGCGAGATTCCGGGCAAGCCGACCTCGGCGTCCCGCACCACCCTCAGCCACATCATGACCGGCAGCGACACCAACCTCCTGGGCACGGTGCACGGTGGCGTGATCATGAAACTGGTCGACGACGCGGCGGGCGCCGTGGCGGGCCGCCACTCCGGCGGGCCGGCGGTCACGGCCTCCATGGACGAGATGGTGTTCCTGGAGCCGGTCAGGGTCGGTGACCTGGTGCATGTGAAGGCGCAGGTCAACTGGACGGGCCGGTCCTCGATGGAGGTCGGCGTCCGCGTCATGGCGGAGCGCTGGAACGAGTCGACGCCGGCGACGCAGGTGGGCTCCGCGTACCTGGTCTTCGCGGCGGTCGACGCGGACGGGAAGCCGCGGGTGGTGCCGCCGGTGGTACCGGAGACGGAGCGGGACCGCCGCCGCTACCAGGAGGCGCAGATCCGGCGCACGCACCGGCTGGCACGCCGCCGCGCGATCAAGGAACTCCGCGAGAAGCGCGCGGCCGAGGGCATCGACGACTGAGGCGGACGGAGCCTGTGGGTGCGGCCCACACGTGGGCGGCCCACATGGAGCGGGCGCACATAGGTCCGCCCGCACGTGGACGCGGCGCCCATGTCCCCGGCCCACATGGGGCGGCCCCATATAGACGGGGCCCACACAGACCGGGCCCACACAGGCCGGCCCCACATGTGCCCGGTCCACACGGGCTACGGGCACACCACCTGGTCGCCCGTCACCGCGCCGAAGTCGCCCGGCTTGCGGTCCTCCGCGCGGACCGGGGTGACGCCCTTGTAGTCCGCGCCCGCCATCACCTTCATCGTCGGGCCCTGCCCCTTCGCCGGGCGCAGTTCGCAGCCGCCCAGCGCCGTCTGGAGCGACTTCGCCGACCGGTCCCAGCGAGGGTCGTACGTCACATAGGTCTTGGCCAGCGGGGCGCCCGCGGTGCCCGGCGCGTTCAGCGGGGAGCGGGTGGTCGCGAAGCCCGTCGCGTCGAGGGCCTTGTCGACCCGGTCCCCGAGCCCCGGCGTCGCCGTGCCGTTGTAGACCTGCACCCGGATCCGGTCCGGCGGGACGTCCACCAGGGTCGCCCTGGGCTGCTTCGGGCGCTGCGGCGCGAGCGGCTTGTCGTCCCGCACCAGCTGGAACAGCTTCTTCGCCTTCGCCGTGTCCCATTTCACGGTGGAGCCGATGCCCTTGACCGGGTGGCTCACCTCACCGACCGGCACCGAGGTGAACTCCGAGGAGGCAGGGGAGAAGCCCTTCATCGCCCGGCCGAGGGCGAGCATCTGCTCGGGGCCGAAGTTCTTGTCCGCCCGCACCGAGTCGAGCATCGTCGAGACCACCGAGCGGAACTTCACCGGGTTCAGCAGCACACCGTTGCTGGTCGCCTGGTGGATGAGCGCGGCCATGAAGCGCTGCTGCCGCTGCATCCGCCCCAGGTCGGCGGCTCCGTCGATATGGCGGGAGCGCACATACTGGAGGGCCTGCCCGCCGTTGAGCTTATGGGTGCCCACCGCCAGGTCGAGACCCGTGTAGGAGTCCTTCATGGGGCGTGCCGTGCAGATCTCCACACCGCCGACCGTGTCCACGGTCCGCATGAAGCTGGTGAAGTCGACCTCCAGATAGTGGTCGATCTTCACGCCCGTCATGTGCTCCACGGTCCGCACGGTCAGGGAGGGCCCGCCCTCGGTGAACGCGGCGTTCAGCTTCACCGGGTGGCGCTTGTGCTGCTTGCCGGAGGTGGCGTCGACATGGTCGGGGATCTCCGCGTAGCTGTCCCGCGGCAGGCTCACCACGCTGGCGCGCTCCCGGTCCTGGGAGATGTGCACGAGCATGATCGTGTCGGTGCAGCGGCAGCCGGCGCCGCCCAGGCGGTACTTCTTCTTCTCCTCGGCGGTGATCCGGTCCCGGCCGTCCGTCCCCACCAGCAGGATGTTCATACCGTGGCCGCCGTCCGGCCGGTTCTTCATGTCCCGGAACGGGTCCACCCGCTCGATCCCGCTCTCCAGGCTGGTCACCACCGCGTGCCCGATGCCGCCGACGCCCAGCACCAGGACCGAGAGGGAGGTGACGACCCGCGCACCCCAGCGCGGCCGCCCCGTGCGCCCGGCGGGCCGGGGCCGCCCGCCCTGACCAGCGGGTCTTCTGGTGGCCCCGCCCTGCCCGTTGGGCCTGCCCTTGCCGGCGGCCCCGCCCTGCCCGCCGGCCCCGGCCGGGCCGGGCGCCGGACGCCGGCGGGGCGGCTGCGGCGCACGAGGGTCCGGGCGGCGGGGGCGGGGCGGTGGGGGCACGGGACACCTCCGCGGACGACAGGGGATCCTCAGCACCGTAGGCGTCCGCGCTCCCCGGCCCCGGCCGCCGCGCCAGGCGGTCCCCCGTTCGCGGTAACGTGGCGGGCGATGAACGCCACGCCCCCTGTCTCCGTGATCATGCCGGTCCTCAACGAGGAGCGGCATCTGCGCAACTCGGTCCGTCACATCCTCCAGCAGGAGTACGACGGCGAGACGGAGGTGGTGATCGCGCTCGGGCCGTCCACGGACCGCACCGACGAGATCGCCGCCGAACTGGTGCGCGAGGACCCCCGCGTCCACACCGTGCCGAACCCCACCGGACGCACCCCGGCCGCGCTGAACGCCGCGATCGCCGCGTCCCGGCACCCGATCGTCGTCCGCGTCGACGGGCACGGCATGCTCTCGCCGAACTACATCGCCACTGCGGTCCGCCTCCTGGAGGAGACCGGGGCGCAGAACGTCGGCGGCATCATGCACGCCGAGGGCGAGAACGCCTGGGAGGAGGCGGTCGCCGCCGCGATGACCTCCCGGATCGGCGTCGGCAACGCGGCCTTCCACACCGGCGGCGCGGCGGGCCCGGCGGAGACGGTGTACCTGGGCGTGTTCCGGCGGGAGGCGCTGGAGCGGCAGGGCGGCTACAACACCGAGTTCATCCGCGCCCAGGACTGGGAGCTGAACTTCCGGATCCGCGAGGCCGGGGGGCTCATCTGGTTCTCGCCGGAGCTGAAGGTCCAGTACCGGCCGCGCCCCTCGGTGCGCGCGCTGGCCAAGCAGTACAAGGACTACGGCCGCTGGCGCCATGTGGTCGCCCGCTACCACCCGGGCTCGATCAACCTGCGCTATCTCGCCCCGCCGGTCGCCGTGTGCGCCATCGCGGCCGGGCTGGTCGCGGGCGCGGCGCTCACCCCGTGGGCGCTGGTGGTCCCCGGCGGCTACCTCGCGGCGATCACGGCGGGCTCGGTGCCCGCGGGCCGCGGTCTGTCCCTGAAGGCCCGGCTCCGTATCCCGGTCGCCCTGGCCACGATGCACATGTCCTGGGGCTACGGCTTCCTGACCAGCCCGCGGTCCCTGGCGAAGAAGGTCATCGCGAGCCGCCGCCCCGCCGTGACGCGCACCACCGAGACCGAGACGGCCTGACGGCCCGGGACGGCCGCTCCCGGACGACACGGGCAGGCCCCGGCAGGAGACACGTCCCCGGACAACACGACACGGCCCCGGCCGTCCCCTCGAAGGGGCGGCCGGGGCCGTGTCGTACGAGGACGCCTCAGAAGCGGTAGGGCGCGTAGATGTCCATGCACGCCTTGTCGTTGTCGCCCATGACCGTCTCCGTGTTCTTCGGCGGTCCGGCCGACTCGGGCTTCGGGAAGGTGTCGCCGGTGCGCCAGTCCGCGCCCACGATCAGGGTCACGCCGGACACCTCCGTCGACTTGCGCACCGCGCTCGTCGGGATGCCCAGTGCCTTCGCCGCCGCGTGGGCGTCGCCTTCGAGGTCGGCGCTCGGGAAGAGGACCTGGGTGCGCCGGGCGGTCTCGGGCGTCGCGTCCGCCCGTGCGCCCGTGAAGCCCTTCCCGGCCAGCAGTCCGGTGACCGCGGCGGCCCGGCGGGGTGCGGGCGGGCCGTTCACGCCGGTGCCGTTGCGGACCATGATCCCGATGTCGGACGGCTCCGCGGCCGCGTCCTTCGGCTCCGGCTTGGGCTCGGAGGTCGGCTCCTTCCCGTCCACGGGGACGTCCTCGCGGAGCATCTCCCACAGCCGGTCCGCCTCGTCGGGGGCGGGCAGGACATGGGCGTTCGGGTTGGCCGGGTCGGGGATGCGCGGCATGGTGAGCATCGCGATCCGGTCCGTCGGCACGTCCTTGAGGGTCATCCCGAGCTCGAACAGCTTCTTGACGGTGCCGACCTCCTCGGAGACCTGGAGGGACTCGGTGGCGGTCTCGGCCAGGTCCATCAGCTGCCCGGTGTCGGTGAAGGCGTTCTGCTCCTTCAGCTTCCGGATCACCGAGTTCATGTACATGTGCTGGGCCTTGGAGCGGCCGAAGTCGCTCTCGAAGGCGTGCCGGGTGCGCAGCCACTGGAGGGCCTGCTCGCCCTGGACCGGCCAGGTCCCCTTCTCCAGCCGCAGCCCGGAGCCGCCGGGGACGCCGGGCTTGGGACCGTCGTAGACGTTGTCCCTGACGCACACCTCCGCGCCGCCGATCGCGTCCGCCATGGACACCACGCCCGCGAAGTCGACCATCATCCAGTGGTCGATGTAGACGCCGGTCAGCTCCTGCCAGGTGGCCAGGGTGCAGCCGGGGCCGCCGCGGCCGAGGGTGGTGTTGATGAGGTCCCGGGTGGCGCCGAACTTCTCCCCGGACTCCGGGTCGGTGCACGGGGGGATGTCGACCTTGGTGTCGCGGGGGACGGAGACGACCGAGGCGTTCTTCCGGTCGGCGGAGACGTGCAGCAGCATCTGGACGTCCGCCAGGGGCTTGGCACCGACGCTCTGCTTCGAGCCGCCGAGCTTCAGGTTCGCCTTGGAGTTCCTGCTGTCGGAGCCGATCAGCAGGACGTTCAGCGGGGTCTGGCCGGCCGCGTTGGGGGCGCTCTTCTTCACGTCCGAGTCGGCCGAACTGCGTTCGCCCTTGCGGATGTTGTTGTTCAGGTGCTCGTAGTAGAGATAGCCCGCGCCGGCGGTGCCGAGGATCAGCACCGAGAGGCAGAGGGCGATCCACCGGCCTATGCGCCGGCGGCCGCGTTTCGCCCGGCGGCGCGGGCCGCTGCGGCGTCCGCCGCCCGGTCCCGCGCGCCGTGCGCCGCTCCCGCCGCCCTCCGGTCCGTCCTGCTCGTCGTCGGGAGCCCTACGGCTGCCCGGGACGTGCCCGGACGCGTCGCCGTACAGGCTCTCGTCCCAGCCGAGATCACTGGCCGCGCGTGGTCCGCGTCGCCGCGTCCCCTCCTCACGCACCCTGCTCTGTCCCACCCCTGGCTCCCCTGTGTGCGGGCTCTCCCCATGAGCCCGGCTGCGATGCCGCGGGGACCGCCGGTCCCCGCGGGCTGCGTTGCCACGCGGACGACGCCGTCCCCGCGGTGGTCACGCGGACGGGTCCCGTCCTCGTGGTGGTCACGTGGACAACGCCGTCCACGTGCCGGTCGCGCGGACGCCGGCGTCCCCGCGACCTCGGTGTCACTTGGCGCAGACCTGCTTGTCCGCCTGGACCTGGGAAACGTCCTTCGGCAGCTTCGCGGGCCCGCTGATGGGCACCCCCGCGCCCTGGAAGTCGGGGCCCAGTGTCAGCGTCATCGCCTCCAGCCCCTCGGCGTCCTCGGTTCCCGGCTTCAGGGCCGCGGCGGGCAGGCCCATCAGGTCGGCCAGCTTGCGGGCCTGGTCGGCCTGGTTGGGCGCGTACTCCAGCTGTGTCTTGGCGACCTCGGCCGGGGCGTTGCCCTTGTTGGTGGACTTGAGGACGCCCTCGGAGTTCTGCAGCCAGTCCAGGGTCTTCTGGGCGGAGCCCGTGGGCCCGCCGCCGTTGAAGACGTCGACCCGGACCTCGGACGCCTCGGCCCGCTCGCCCTTGAGCAGCTGGGCCTGCTTGGCCTTGGCCTCCTTCTTCTCCTGCTCGACCTCGGTGAGCGAGATGTCGTTCTTCACCATGGAGAACAGGGCGTCGGACTTGGCGGTGTCCAGGACGACCGTGGCCTTCACCTTCTCGGCCGGGTTGTCCACGACCGGCACGGTGGCGAAGGTCAGGTTCTTCATGTCGAACTTGCCCAGCTCCAGGCCGAGGTCGCGGAGCTTCATGATGTCGTTGATCTTGGAGTCGACGGTCAGCGCCTTGGTGCCGGCCTCGGCGAGCTTCACCAGCTTCGTCGGACTGGTGAGGGTGTCGTTCGACTTCAGCTTGCGCATCAGCGCGCTGAGGAACTGCTGCTGGATCTTGATGCGGTCCAGGTCGCCGCCGAAGCCCACGGTGTACCGGGTGCGCACGAAGGCGAGGGCCTCCTCGCCCTCGATGGTGTGCTCGCCGGCGGGCAGGTCCAGATGGGACTTGGGGTCCTTGATGTCCTTGGCGAGGCAGATCGGCACTCCGCCCACGGCCGAGGAGAGCGTCTTGACCGCGTTGAAGTCGGCCACCATGAAGTGGTCTATGGGGATGCCGGTCATCTCGGTGACCGTGCGCATGGTGCAGCTCGGCGTGCGGCCGGACTGGCCCAGGCTGGTGTTGAAGCGGGTGTTGCGCTCGCCCGGGATGACCTTCTGGGACCCGTCCTCCTGGGTCGTGGGGCAGTCCGGGACGTCCGTGATGAGGTCGCGCGGAATGCTCATCGCGGTCGCGTTGGTGCGGTCCTTGGAGACGTGCAGCAGCACCGTGGTGTCGGCGTGGCCCGGGCTGTCGTTGTCGCCGTAGCCCTTGTTGCCGTCACCCGTGCGCTTGTCCGTGCCGATCACCAGGATGTTGATCGCGCGGTCCTTGCTGAAGCCGCCGGTGCCCGCGCCGTCGTCGGCGATCGAGGTGATGTTCGCGTTGAGGTGCTCGTAGTAGAGGTAGCCGGCCGTGGCCGTGGCCGCCATCAGCAGGGCCAGGGTGCCGCCGGTCCACAGCAGGACCTTCTTCTTCCGCGACTTGGCCGACTTGCGCTTGCGGCGGCTGCCCGCCTGCTGCGGCACCCGGCCGCCCGCGGAGCCGCCCGCGCGCCGGCTGCGCTGCCCGGGGACCTCCGGGGCCTGGGTGTCCCGGGAGCGCCGGGCCTCGGTGCGGCTGCGGGTGGCGGTGGCCTGGGGGACGCCGTTCCGCGCGTCGTTCCGCGCCGATCTGCCGGGGCCGCTTGCGCCGGACGCGGACGCGCGGGAAGCAGTCGACTGCGTACCGGATTGGTTCAGTCGCAGTTCGTAGTTGCCCGTCTCCGGGTTCATCACCCACTGGTCGGCGGGGTCGATGTCGTCCGCCTGTCCACGGCCTTGCGCATCCACGGTTGCTTGAGTCCTCCGTCGGGTGCCACGCGGGGCGCCTCCCCCTCCAGGCGCTCGGTCCTTCGATCCAGCAGTGCGCGACACGGGGTCGGAAGCACCGGATCGCGTCACACTATCCGCCCAGTTCAGCGATGAGCGACGCCCGTGACAAATTCCTCACGCCTTGCAAGCGGGCAATTCGCGCAATACGCCTGTGCTCTCGGTTGGTGTTTGGCCATTGCTTTACCCGCACATGCCCTCCGCCGCCGTCGTGCCGGAGAAGGTCGGGTCCGGCGAGGGGGTCTTGCCGTTCGCCTCCTCCTTCTCCTTCTCGCTCTTGGGGACGACGGTGACGGGGGTGTCCTCGCGCAGCCGCTCGAACAGCTCGCTCGCGTCCGGCTCCACCAACTCGTCCCGGTTGGGGTTGAGATGGTAGGGCTGTCGGGGAACGGTCAGGAATTGCACCTTTTCCGTCGGTACGCTGCGGAGGGAGCGGGTCAGGTCGTACAGATCCCGCAGCGAGTCGAGTCCCGGGTCCGTGGTGATCGACTTGGTGGCCGCGTCCAGCACCGGGTAGAGCCGGGTCGGGTTCAGCAGGACGCCGTTGCTCTGCACCTTCTTCACCAGCGCGCCCAGGAACTGCTGCTGGCGCTCCATCCGCTCGGTGTCGCTGCCGTTGCCCAGCGACTTGCGCGCCCGGACGTAGCCGAGGGCCTCCTCGCCGTGCAGGGTCTGCCGGCCGGCGGGCAGTTCGAGGCGGGCGGCCTTGTCGTCGATCGGCTCCGGCAGGCAGACCTCGACGCCGTCCACCGCGTCCACCATGTCCTTGAACCCGCGGAAGTCGATGACCATGTGGTGGTCGATGCGGACCCCGGTGAACTTCTCCACGGTCCGGATCGCGCAGGCCGCCCCGCCGAACTGGAAGGCCCAGTTGAACTGGGCGATCTGCTCCCGGGTGCGCTTCCCGTCCGGCTTGCGGCAGCTGGGGATGGTGACCATCAGGTCCCGGGGGACGGACATGGCGGTGGCGCTCTGCCGGTCGGCGGAGATGTGCAGCAGGATCGTGGTGTCCGAACGCTGGCTGCCGGCCTCGTCCTTGCCGTACTCCTCGTTGCCCGCGCCCTCGCGGGTGTCGGAGCCCATCAGCAGGATGTTCCGCGCACCGGTCGCGACGGGGGTGGGGCGCTCCCGTTCGTAGGTCTCCAACTCGGCGGCGGCGGAGGTGTCGGTGGTGATGTTGGAGTCGAGCTTCTGGTAGAACCACCAGCCCGCGCCGGCCGCGGCGAGCACCACGACGGAGGTGCCGAGCGCGGCCCACCGCAGCCAGTAGCGCGACCGGCCGCTCTGGCCGGGCAGCTCGCCGTCGCCCTCGGGCGCCGTGGCGTCGGACGGCTTGGCGTCAGCCGCCTCGGCGTCGGACGGCTTGGCCGCGTCCCCCTCCTCCGGGGTCGCGGACCCGTCACCGGAAGTGCCGGCCTTGTCCGTCACGTGTGGATCCATCCTTCATGGCGTCGGCAGCGCGCTGGGCCGCCGATCGAAGGTCTAGACGGCCGAACCGGGCGCTTGGTTGTGCGATGAAACACTCTTGTCGCCGATCATCCACCGGAGTTCACCTCCAGGCGGGGAGGGCCGGGCCCGACGGTCCGCCATACGAGTGGACGCCGGGCTTCCGGAGTGTTGGTCGTACCGGCACACCGCGCCCGCGCCGGGGCCCGCCCCGCCCGTCAGCGGGCCGTCGCGGTCACCCGCTCGCTCTCGACGCGCTTGGCCAGCTCCTCCCCGGACAACTCGCCCGCGTTCCGGCACAGTACGACCGAACCCCCGGCCGCCAGCGGCGCGTACAGCCCGGCCGACAGCCCGTCCCAGGTGTCGTACGCCAGCTCCGACAGCAGCCGGGACCCGTCCGCCAGCCCCCGCCGCTCCGCGTCCGCCCGCGCCCGCGCGACCAGTTCGGCGCCTGTGAACCGCTCACCCCCGACGACGAGTGCGGGCTCGTCCGCGTCCACCGGGGCGAACGGGGCGAAGCGGTCGCCCTGGCTCGGCACCTCCACCGCGTAGTCGGCGTAACCCTCGGGCGGGGTGGGGAACCTGCGGCCCAGCGGAGCGAGCGACAGGGCGATCCGCTCGCCCCGGCAGGCGAGCCCCGCCTCGAACCCGCCCGGCCCGGCGACCACGTGGTCCGCCGCGGCCGGGTCCCCGCCGACGTCCGCGACCACACCCACCGACGAACAGGCCAGCAGCCACACCGCCGTCTGCCAGTGCGCGGGCAGCAGCAGCGCGACCCGCTCGCCCGGCTCCGCGGCCAGGTCCCCCTGGAGCAGATTGGCGGTCTTCGCCACCCAATTGGCGAAGGTGGCCACCGACAATTCGACGCGCTCACCGGTGGCATCGTCGTAGAAGGTGACCAAGGGGCGGGCCGGGTCCGCGGCGAGCGCGGATCGCAGCAGGTCGGCAGGGGTGCGGTCGCTGGCGTTCACGCGCGCAAGACTACGCCCGGCCCGCGCGCCGGGGCCGCCGTCCCGGTGAACCGCGTCCCCCGGTCGGCGGCCCCCCGGGCGGGCTTCCCGGCAGGCGGGGACGGCGTGGCGCTTCCAGGATCGCTGGCATGCGTGGACATCTGGCATCAACGATCACGGTGGCGTGCGCAGCGGCGCTCGCCTTTCCTCTGACCCTCACCCCGGTCGCCGCCGCGATATCCGACGACGCGTCCGGCATCCCCGGGAGCACCCGTTCCGTACCACTGGAACCGCTGACCCCCTCCGATCCCTCCGAACGCTCCGGCGCCGCCGCCTCCCTGGGCCTGCCGCGCCAGGAGACCGAGCCGTTCTCCCTCCTGGGCCTCGTCTGGGAGGACTCCTCCGCCGAACTCGACGGCACCGTCGAGGTCCGCACCCGGTCCGTCGGTACCGGTGACTGGTCCGGCTGGCAGGAGGTCGAGACCCACAACACCGACCACGCCGCCGACCCCGGCACCGCCGAGAGCGACTCCGGCAGCGTCCGCGGCTCCACCGCCCCCCTGTGGGTCGGCGCCTCGGACGGCGTCGAGGTCCGCGTCCGGGCGGCCGACGGCAGCCACGGCGAACTCCCCGAGGGCCTGCGCCTGGAACTCGTCGACCCCGGCGAGGACCCGGAGGGCGCCGGCACCGAGGCGCCGGCCCCGGGACCCGAGGGCGGGACCACCGGGCGCACCCAGAGCGGCGGATTCCGCATCCCCGAGCTCAACCGCTCCGACACCGAGGCCGAAGCGGCCGCGAGCGGCGACCTCGTCGTCGACGAGGTCACGGCCCAGGCGTACATCGGCCCCCGCCCCGCCATCGTGACCCGCACGGGCTGGGGCGCCGACGAGTCGCTGCGCGAGAAGACCTTCGCCTACACCAGCACCGTCAAGGCCGCGTTCGTGCACCACAGCGCCACGGGCAACAACTACACCTGCGCCCAGGCCCCCTCCGTTATCCGCAGTATCTACCGCTACCACACGGTGAGCAGCGGCTGGCGGGACATCGGCTACAACTTCGCCGTCGACAAGTGCGGAAACATCTACGAAGGCCGGGCCGGAGGCGTGGCCAAGCCGGTCCTCGGGGCACACACCCTCGGTTTCAACACCAACAGCACCGGAATCGCCGTACTCGGGACGTACAGTTCCACCAATCCGCCGCAGGCGGTGGTGACGGCGGCGGCCAAGCTGACCGCCTGGAAGCTCGGCCTGCACGGAGTGAACCCGATGGGCAAGGTGACCCTCACCTCGGGAGGGAGCGGCAAGTACGCCAAGGGCGTCAAGGTGTCGATGAACACCATCGCGGGCCACCGCGACGGCTTCAACACCGAGTGCCCCGGCGGCATGCTGTACGGCAAGCTCGGTTCCGTGCGCACCGCGTCGGCCTCCTACCAGGGCCGCTGAGGCGCCCGCTGCCGGGGCCGTGCGCGGGCCGTCGTCCGCCGCACCCGCCGCCCGGGGGCCGTCGCGAGGACTGCCCCTACACTGGCCGGTCCAACCAGCGACCGCGCCCGGCCCCAGCAGGAAGCAGAGACCGATTTGAACCAGGCCCCAGAAGCGATTCTCCTGGTCGGAGGCAAGGGCACCCGGCTGCGTCCGCTCACCGTCCGCACACCGAAGCCGATGGTCCCGGCGGCCGGTGTCCCGTTCCTCACCCACCAGTTGGCCCGCGCCCGGGCCGCGGGCGTCGAGCACATCGTGCTCGCCACCTCCTACCTCGCCGAGGTCTTCGAACCGTACTTCGGCGACGGCTCCGCCCTCGGGCTGCACATCGAGTACGTGACCGAGGTGGAGCCGCTGGGCACCGGCGGCGCGATACGCAACGTCGCCTCCCGTCTCCACTCGGGACCCGAGGACCCCGTCCTCGTCTTCAACGGCGACATCCTGACCGGGCTGGACATCCCGGCCCTCGTCGACACCCACCGCTCCACCGGTGCCGATGTGTCCCTCCATCTCACCCGCGTCGAGGACCCCCGCGCCTTCGGGCTGGTGCCGACGGACCCCACGGGACGTGTCACGGCCTTCCTGGAGAAGCCGCAGACCCCCGAGGAGATCGTCACCGACCAGATCAACGCCGGCGCCTATGTCTTCCGCCGCTCCGTCATCGATTCCATCCCGGCCGGCCGGCCGGTCTCCGTCGAGCGGGAGACCTTCCCCGACCTGCTCGGCTCAGGAGCCCACCTCCAGGGCATGGTCGACTCCACCTACTGGCTCGACCTCGGCACCCCGGGCGCCTTCGTCCGCGGCTCCGCCGACCTGGTGCTGGGCCGCGCCCCCTCCCCGGCCGTGCCCGGACGCTGCGGCGACCGGCTGGTCCTGCCGTCCGCGCGGGTGGCCCCGGACGCCAAGCTGACCGGCGGGACCGTGGTCGGCGAGGGCGCCGTCATCGGCGAGGGCGCCCGCGTCGACGGCAGCGCGGTCCTGGCCGGGGCCGTCGTCGAACCGGGGGCCGTCGTCTCCGGCTCGCTGATAGGAGAGGGCGCGCGGGTCGGCTCCCGGGCGGTGCTGTCCGGGGTGGTCGTCGGCGACGGCGCGGTCGTGGGCGAGGACAACGAACTCCGGGAGGGCGTGCGCGTCTGGTGCGACGCGGTCCTGCCCGCGGGCTCGGTCCGCTTCTCCTCCGACCAGTAGCCTGGCGCCATGGCAGGGCGCTTCGAACCGGGCAGCCGCCGCACCGGCACACGGAGCGGCGCCGCCCGCCTGCCCCGCCAGACCGCCGTCCGGGCCACGGTCCCGGCGACGGCCGCGGCTCCGGCCCGCACCCGGAGCTGGGTCCCGCCCTGGCCGCTCGACCTCGGTCCGGTCCTCGGCCCGCTGCGGCGCGGCCCCGCCGACCCCACCTTCCGCACCACCCCGGACGGCTCCGTGTGGCGTGCCACCCGCACCCCGGCGGGGCCGGGCACGCTGCGGGTGGCGTCGCGCGGCGGGACCGTCGAGGCCGAGGCGTGGGGCGCGGGCGCCGAGTGGCTGCTCGACCGGCTGCCCGAACTGCTCGGCGCCGCCGACGAACCGGAGGCGTTCACCGCGCACCACCGTCTCGTCGCCGCCGCCCGCCACCGCAGGCCCGGCCTGCGCCTGCTGCGGACCGGGCTGGTGCTGGAGTCCCTGATCCCGTCCGTCCTGGAGCAGAAGGTCACCACCGACGAGGCGTACCGGGCCTGGCGGCTCCTGGTGCGCGCCCACGGGGAGCCCGCGCCGGGGCCGGGGGCCGGGGCGGGCGCGCCGGAGCTGCATGTCATGCCCGAACCGCGCACCTGGGCCCTGATCCCGTCCTGGGAGTGGCACCGGGCGGGCGTCGACGACAAGCGCGCCTCGACGATCCTGCGCGCGGTGCGGGTGGCGCGCCGGCTGGAGGATGCGGTGACCATGACCCCGGCCGAGGCGATGGCCCGCCTGGAACTCGTCCCCGGCATCGGCCCGTGGACCTCCGCCGAGACGGTCCAGCGCAGCCACGGCGCCCCGGACGCGATCACGGTGGGCGACCTCCATCTGCCCCGGATCGTCGGATACGCCCTCGCGGGGGACCGGGACGCGGACGACGCGGCGATGCTGGAACTCCTCGCGCCCTACGCGGGGCAGCGCCACCGCGCGGCCCGCCTCGTCCTGCTGTCGGGGCGCACCCCGCCGCGCCGGGAGCCCAGGATGCGCCGCGTGGACATCGCCCGCTGGTAGTTCCGCCGGGCCCGTGCCCGGCGGCAGGCGTCGGCGCACCTTGTCAGCCTGTCAGCGTGTCTCGATGAAGTCGGACGCCTCCCGGGCGGGCCGCGCCTTCGGCGCCTGTGCCGGGTGCCCGACGGCGACCGCCCCCATCGGGTCCCAGTCCGCCGGCAGGTCCAGCACCTCACGCACGACCTCGCGGCAGAACATCGTGGACGAGACCCAGGCCGAGCCCAGCCGTTCCCCGGCCAGCGCGACCAGGAAGTTCTGCACGCCCGCCCCGGCCGCGACGACGAACATCTCACGCTCGGCCGCGTCCCGCCGCTCGTCCCCGTAGGTGTGGGCGCCGTCCGCGACCAGGCAGGGCACCACCAGACAGGGCGCGTTCCGCAGGACGTCGCCGCGCCGGACCCGGCGGGCGATCGACTCCTCGGACTTGCCGTCCCGGCGCAGGTCCGCGATCCAGGCGTCCCGCATCGCGTCCAGCAGCCGCACCCGCGCCTCCGCCGACTCCAGGAGGACGAACCGCCACGGAGTGGTGTGGTGCGGGGCCGGTGCGGTGACCGCCGCGGCGACCGCGCGCCGCAAGGCCCCGCCGTCCACCGGCTCCGCCGTGAACGCGCGGACCGTGCGCCGCTGGGTCACGGCCTCCCGTACGGCCTCCGAGGTGCCGAGGCGGAACATGTCCTCGGCGGCGGGCCGCACCAGGGCCCGCGCCCCGGCGCCGTCGTCGGCGTCCTCGCCGACCAGGTGACCGAGACCGCGGACCACCGCCACCGGCAGCCCCGCCGCCTTGCCCTTGACCAGGTCGCCCGCCGCCGCCAGCTCGTCCGCCGTGGCGACCACGGTGGCGCTGAGCGGGTTGCCGTGCGCGTCCGTCCCGCCGCGCAGGTCGTCCAGGACCCGCACGCCGGCCGCGCCGATCGCGACATCGGTGAGCCCGGCCCGCCAGGGGCGCCCGAAGGTGTCGGTGACGACCACGCCGACGTCCACGCCGAGTTCGTCGCGCAGCCCGCGCCGGATCGCGCGGGCCGAGGCGTCCGGGTCCTCGGGGAGCAACAGCACGGTGCCGGCGGGGGTGTTGGAGGCGTCGACCCCGGCGGCGGCCATGACGAGGCCCTGCCGGTTCTCGACGATGCGCAGCGGGCCGCGGCGGGCCACCACCCGGACGGTCTCCGCGTCGATCGCCGCCTCGCGGTCGGCGGCCTCGACGAGACGCCCCTCCGCCTTGCTGACGATCTTCGAGGTCACCAGCAGGATGTCCCCGTCCACCAGCCCGTCCACCAGCCCGTCCGCCGGTCCGGAGCCGGTGTCCGCGCCCGCGGCGCCCACCGCGACCGCGATCGCCTTGGCGATGTCGTCCCCGGCCCGGACCTCCCCGATACCGGGCAGCGCCCACACTCGCAGGCCGGGACCCTGGGAGGCCGCCACATGTGCGTCGGCCATATGTGCGCCGACCGCCGGGCTGTCGGCCGTACTCCCGCCGGTCATGCGCGGACCTCCTCGGCGAGCGCGAGGGCGGCACGCGCCATCTCCGCGGTGGCCTCCGCGGCGGTCATCATCAGCGGCACCGCGCGGCAGCGGATCCCCGCCGCCTCCACGTCCGCGACCGCCGCCTCGTCGACCGTGTCGACGAGCCAGCCGTCCAGCAGCCCCGAGCCGTAGTGCTTGGCGACCGCCGCCGCCGTCGCCTCGACGCCGACCGCCGCCAGCACCTTGTCGGCCATGCCGCGCACCGGCGCGTCCCCGACGATGGGGGAGAGGCCGACGACGGGCACCCCCGCCTCGGCGATCGCCTCGCGGATGCCGGGGACGGCGAGGATCGTGCCGACGCTGACGACCGGGTTCGACGGCGGGAAGAGGATCACGTCCGCCGCGGCGAGCGCCTCCAGCACCCCGGGCGCGGGCTTCGCCTGGTCGGCGCCGACCGGCACGATCGCCTCGGCGTCCACCGAGGCGCGCAGCCTGACCCAGTACTCCTGGAAGTGCACCACCCGGCGCTCCCCGTCGAGGGTGACGGCGACATGGGTCTCCACCCGGTCGTCCGACATGGGCAGCAGCCGTACACCGGGGTTCCACCGGGCGCACAGGGCCTCGGTGACCGCGCTGAGGGGGTAGCCGGCGCCGAGCATCTGGGTGCGGACGATGTGGGTGGCGAAGTCGCGGTCGCCGAGGCCGAACCACTCGGGACCCACGCCGTAGGCGGCGAGTTCGGACTTGACCTGGAAGGTCTCCTCCGAACGCCCCCAGCCCTGCTCCTCGTTGATGCCACCGCCGAGGGTGTACATCACGGTGTCGAGGTCGGGGCAGACCTTGAGCCCGAACAGATGGATGTCGTCACCGGTGTTGCCGATCACCGTGACGTCCGCCTCGGGTGCGGCCTGCTTGAGACCGCGAAGGAAACGGGCGCCGCCGATACCGCCGGCCAGAACCACAATGCGCATGCGCACAGTGTCGCAGGCCGGTCACTCCCGCCGGACGCCCACCGTCCACCGGCCGGTCACTCCGACCGCCCGGTCCCGGCCCGGTCCCTGCTCGGCCTCGGCCCCGTCCCGGCCCGGTCCCGCGCACCTCTCGTCACGTCGTCACGTCGTCACGCCTGCGCGAGCGGCGCGGGCTCCTCGGTGCAGCGGGCCGCCGCCTGGTGCATCGGCATCTCCGTCAGGCCCGGGTGGTAGACGTGCAGGCTCACCGCGCCCTCCAGGGAGTCGTTGGTGACCTCGTGCACATAGCCCGGCGCGAACACCCGCTGCGAGCCCGCCGTCAGCCTGCGCTCGCCGTTCCCCGTGGCACCTCCGTTCCCGGAGCGCTCGGTCAGCTCTCCGGTGAGGACGGTCAGGACGCCGGAGGAACCGCCGTGGCCGTGCAGCCCGCTGCCCTGCCCGGGGACCCAGCTCAGCAGCCAGACCTCGTAGCCCGGGCCGGTGCGCAGCCGGTGGTACCAGCGGGAGGTGGCGTCGTACTGGACCAGGTGCTCCCACTGGGAGCGGTCCGCGGCGATCTCGCGGGCGAGCCCGGCGAATCCGGCCACGGTGGAGGGGTGCTCGGCGGCGGGCTGGAGGAGGTGCTGGACGGCGAGGATGTCGCCGGCGATCTGGAGGTCGCTGTCGCTGTTCATCGTGCGGGGGGTCCTCGGCAGACGTGCTGGGGAGGTCGGCGGGTGACGCGGAACGATCGATGCGGGCCGTCGGCCGCGCGGGCGCCGGGGGGAGGTGGCGGGGGAAGCGGGGTGAAGCCGGAGCCCCGGGGGCTTCTACGGCATCAGCAGCTGGATCAACAGCTGGTGCGACAACAGCGACAGTGGGCCTGGACAGCGCTGCGGAACCCGCGGCGGCGGGTCGCGAAGGGCGCTGAGGTCACTGGCATGCCCTCAAAGGTGGCGGTTCCCCTCACCGACTGTCAACTCGTTGGCCGGTTTGGCCGCAATGTTTCATCACATCCGGTTACTGAATCCGGAGAAAGGTTTGTGCAGCCGCGACCTGGGAGACATGCGCCAGCAACCGCGCGGGCAAACGTCGTTGGGTCCTGTGATCTTCCTGTGATCCGGATCGCTTCGGTGGCTCGATTGCAACACGATCGCTGTCCGGGACGTCTCTTTCCCTGAGACGGCTCTCTCCCTGAGACGGCGTCGAAGGGTTGACCGCTGGCATGTGTCAGGTTTTTGGTGATTTGAACACTTTCCGCATAGCCTTGGTTCCGGAGAGTGAATACGGGGCTCAGTAGCAGATCGTGGCTTGACTCGCTCGGAGCCACACACTTGTAATTTCACTCGTGTCGTTCGGCCGAAAACGATCGTGGCGGTAAACCATCGCGGCGGCATCGGCAACATCACGGGGACGCACAGACAGACGAGGGGCGCAGATGACCGAGCTGTTCCAGCAACTGCTGGTCGAGGACGCGGACGAGGAACTCGGCTGGCAGGAGCGCGCGTTGTGCGCCCAGACCGATCCCGAGTCCTTCTTCCCCGAGAAGGGCGGGTCCACCAGAGAGGCCAAGAAGGTCTGCCTCGCCTGCGAGGTCCGCTCCGAATGCCTCGAGTACGCCCTCAACAACGACGAACGCTTCGGGATCTGGGGCGGCCTCTCCGAGCGGGAGCGCCGCCGCCTGAAGAAGGCGGCCGTCTGAGCCGTGCGCCCGTAGTCACCCGCAGTCAGGTGGGCGTCGCCCGACAAAGAGGGACAACTCCCCGCATACGCAACGGTCCGCCGTCCGTGCCCCGCGCACGGGCGGCGGACCGTCGTCATACCAGCCGTTAGTGTGGGGGCCCCGTCCCTGACGCACCGACGCCCCTTCGGGGCGACCCCCCGGCCGGAGGGCCCGTACCTCGATGTCCGCCACCACCGCAGCGTTTGTCCCGGCACACGCGCCCGAGTTCCCCCGGCACGTCGTCACCGCCGTGCTCGTGTCCCACGACGGCGCCCGCTGGCTCCCCGACGCCCTCGCCGGGCTCCTCGGCCAGGAACGCCCCGTGCAGAACGCCGTCGCCGCCGACACCGGCAGCGCCGACGACTCGGCAGCGCTGCTCACCGAGGCCCTCGGCCCGGACCGCGTCCTGCACCTCGCCCGCCGCACCGGCTTCGGTACGGCCGTCGACGAGGCCGCCCGCACCGCCGGTGTCCTCACCCCGGACGACCTGCCCTACCTCAGGCGCCCCAGCGGCTGGGACCCGGTCACCAGGACCTGGCACGACGAGGCCTACGAGCTGCCCGAACTGCCGCACGGCGAACCCGTCCAGTGGCTGTGGCTGCTGCACGACGACTGCGCGCCCGAGCCCACCGCGCTCGCCGAACTGCTGCGCGTCGCCGACTCCGACGAGTACGCCGCCGTCGTCGGCCCCAAGCTGCGCGGCTGGTACGACCGCAAGCAGCTGCTGGAGGCCGGCGTCTCCATCGCCAACAGCGGCCGCCGCTGGACCGGCCTGGACCGCCGCGAGCAGGACCAGGGCCAGCACGACCAGATCCGCTCCGTCCTCTCCGTCTCCTCCGCCGGCATGCTCATCCGCCGCGACGTCTACGAGGAGCTGGGCGGCTTCGACCGCCGGCTGCCGCTGATGCGCGACGACGTCGACCTGTGCTGGCGGGCGCACTCCGCCGGCCACCGGGTCCTCGTCGCGCCCGACGCCGTGCTCCGGCACGCGGAGGCGTCCGCCCGCGAGCGCCGGACCGTCGACTGCGCCGGGCGCTCGGTCGCCAGCCCGCACCGGGTCGACAAGGCCGGCGCCGTCTACACCCTGCTGACCAACGCGCGCGGGATCGCCCTGCCCTGGGTGTTGCTGCGCCTGGTCGTCGGCACCCTGCTGCGCACCCTCGCCTACCTCGTCGGCAAGGTCCCCGGCCAGGCCGTCGACGAGGTCATGGGCCTCTCCGGCGTGCTGCTGCGGCCCGAGAGGATCCTCGCCGGCCGGCGCCGCCGCTCCCGCCGGGAGGTCGACGCCCGCGAACTGCGTCCCCTCTTCCCGCCGCCCGGCGCGACCGTACGGGCCACCGTCGAACAGGTCGCCGCCAACTTCGGCCGCGCGGACGGGGACTCCGGCGGCTCCCGCCACGGTGTCGTCGAGTCCGGCCCCGGCGGGGACGAGGCCGACTACATGGAGATCGAGCAGTTCTCCCGGCTGAAGAAGATCGCCCACAAGCCCGCCCCCGTCCTCTTCGGCGTCCTGCTGCTGGTCTCCCTGATCGCCTGCCGCGGCCTCTTCGGCGGCGGCGCCCTGGCCGGCGGCGCCCTGCTGCCCGCCCCGGAGAGCGTCGGCGAACTGTGGGCCCGCTACGCGGACGGCTGGCACCCCGTCGGCACCGGCGGCACCCAGACCGCGCCCCCGTACCTGGCCGTCCTCGCGGTGCTGTCCTGGCTCTTCCTCGGCTCCACCGGACTGGCGCTCACCGTGCTGCTGGTCTGCTCGGTGCCGCTCGCCGGCCTCACCGCGTACTTCGCGTCCCGGCCGCTCGTCGAGTCCCGGCTGCTGCGCGCCTGGGCGAGCATCGCCTACGCCTTCCTGCCCGCCGCCACCGGAGCGCTCGCCGCCGGGCGCCTCGGCACCGCCGTCCTCGCGATCGTGCTGCCGCTGATCGCCCCCGCCGCCGTCGCCGCCCACGGGCTGCGCGCCCAGGGCAGCGCCCGCGGGAGCTGGCGCGCGACCTGGGCGTACGCGCTGCTGCTGACCTTCGCGACTGCGTTCACCCCCGTCGTGTGGCCGCTGGCCGTCGCCACCGGGCTCGCCGTCCTGGTGCTGCGGCGCGGCGACCTCCTCGCCTACGGACTGCGCTTCCTCGCCGCCACCGGCACCCCGGTCCTCGTCCTCGCGCCCTGGTCGCTGGACCTGCTGGCCTCGCCGTCCCGGTTCTTCCGGGAGGCCGGACTGGACCTCGGCAGCGGCTCGGCCGGCGCGCTCGACCTGCTCGGCATCAGCCCCGGCGGCCCGGGCACCACCAGCGGCATCCTGATGCTCGGTATCGTCGCCGCGGCCCTCGGCGCCCTGCTGCGCGCCGAACGCGTCTTCGCCATCCGCACCGCCTGGGCCGTCGCCCTCGCCGCGCTCCTGTTCGCCGTCGTCGCCAACGGCTCCGGCTGGGCCGGGCCGCTCACCCTGGTCTACGGCCTCGCCCTGCTGACCGCCGCCGTCCTCGGCGGCGAGGGCGGCCGCACCCGGGTCGCCGCGCAGAACTTCGGCTGGCGGCAGCCGCTGGCCGCGCTGGTCGCCCTGGCCGCCGCGCTCGCCCCCGTCGCCGCCGCCGTCAACTGGATGATCAACGGCGCGGCCGACCCGATCGGCCGCCGGGACCCCGTCCAGGTGCCCGCGTTCGTCGCCGAGGAGAGCGGCACCCGCGACCAGCCGCGCACCCTGGTCCTCGGCGGCACCTCCGCCGCCGAGGTCTCGTACACCCTGGTGCGCGGCTCCGGCGGCCGCCTCGGCGACGCCGAGCTGGCCGAGGCGGGCGGCAGCGACCCCCGGCTCGACCGGATCGTCGCCAACCTGGTCGCGGGCTCCGGTGCCGACCAGACCAACCAGCTCAGCGGGTACGCGATCCGCTACGTCCTGGTCCGCGACGGCGTGCCCCGCGAGACCAGCCGCGTCCTCGACGCCACCCCCGGCCTCAGCCGGCTGAGCCAGCTCCAGGGCAGCGCGCTGTGGCGGGTGGACCGGCAGGTGGCGCGCGCGACGGTGGTCGAGGAGGGCGCCGACCCGCTGCCCGTCGCCTCCGACCGGGTCGGCGCGCGCGCCGAGATCCCCAAGGGCGGCGCCGGGCGCGTGCTGCGCATCGCCGACACCGCCTCCGCGGGCTGGCGGGCCACTCTCGACGGCCGCGAGCTGACCAAGACCACGGTGGACGGCTGGGCCCAGGGCTTCGAGCTGCCCGCCGAGGGCGGTCGGCTGGTCCTCACCCACGAGGACCCGGCCACCCACACCGCCTGGATCTGGACGCAGGCGTTCCTCGCCCTCGTCCTGGTGGTGCTGGCCCTGCCGGGCCGACGGCGGGAGATCGACGACGACCTGCCCGAGGAGGCGCCGGCGGTCCCGGCGCAGGCCGAGGCCGGCGAGGGCCGCCGGGCGCGGCGCCTGCGCGCGCAGGCGGAGGCGGCAGAGGCCGAGGCCGAGGCGGGCGCCGGGGACGGCGGACCGGGGTACCCGGCGGAGCCGGAGACCTATGGGGCCGCCGATCCGTACCGACGGGACGAGCGGTACGCGTCCGTCCCGGCGACCCCCGATCAGGGCCAGGGCCAGGGGCAGGGCCAGGGCGAGCCGTACGGCGGCTGGGACGCCCAGGACCCGTACGCGTACGGGTCCGGCGACGCCTACCAGGGCGGCGGCTACGGCCAGGCGGACGCCGCGTCCCCCGCGTACCCGGACGGCCCGTACCCGGACAGCCCCTACCCCGCCGGCTACCCGGGCGACGGGCAGCAGCAGTACCCCGGCGAGCAGGGCTGGGGCGGCGACCCGTACCAGCAGCCCCCGCGGGACGGCCGTGACCCGTACGGATACGGCGACCGGTACCCCGAACCACCCTCCCAGGCCCCCGGCACGACGCGAGGCGAGTCCGAGTGAAGCGCACGACCATCTCCCTGATCGCGGTGGCCACCGCCCTCGCGGCGGTCACCGGCGTCGCCTCCCTGACGGCGCCGGACGGTTCCGAGGGCGGCCCCGCCCCGACCGCCGCCCGGCTGCCCGTCGAGCGGTCCAGCATGCTGTGCCCCGCCCCGGGCACCTCGGAGCTCGCCGAGACCCGGTACATCTCCTACACCCCGGCCGGTGCCAAGGGCGGCGGCGCGGCCCGCGATTCCGCCGGCGGCGAGGCCACGGCGGCCGAACTGCGCGCCTCCGCCTCCGTGTTGGCGGACACCGACGACAAGAGCAAGGACGACAAGGCCAAGAAGGACGACCAGGCCAAGAAAGACGAGAAGGACGAGAAGGCGGAGCCGGGGAAGAGCCCCGGCGGCAAGCCCGTCGTCTCCGTCAAGGAACCCGGCAAGCCCGTCGCCGCCGACGCGGACGGGGGCGACGCACCGGCCCTGGTCGGCACGGCCACCGGCGCGCTCGCGCCCGGCTGGACCACCCAGCAGACGACCTCCGTCTCCGCCGGTGACGGCCGCGGGCTCCTCGGCGTGAGCTGCACCGCGCCCGACACCGACTTCTGGTTCCCCGGCGCCTCTCTGGCCGAGAAGCGCCAGGACTACCTCCACCTCACCAACCCCGACGACGCGAGCGCCGTCGCCGACATCGAGCTGTACGGCAAGGACGGCAAGCTCAAGAGCACCCTGGGCGACGGCGTCACCATCCCGCCGGGCGCGGCCGTGCCCGTGCTGCTGTCGACGCTGACCACGGACAAGGCCGAGGACATCACCGTCCATGTCGCCACCCGGACCGGCCGCGTGGGGGCCGTGGTGCGCGCGGCCCACGCCACGGAGGGCAGCGACTGGCTGGCCGCCTCCGGTGATCCGGCGGGCACCGTGGTCCTGCCCGGCGTCCCCGCGGACGCGACGGCCGTGGAACTGGTCGCCTTCGCGCCCGGTGACGACGACGCGGCCCTGAAGATCCAACTCGCGGGCCCCACCGGGACGATCACCCCGGCCGGGCACGAGACCCTGCGGGTGAAGTCGGGCATGACCGCCCGCCTGGACCTCGACGACCTCACCAAGGGCGAGGCGGCGTCCCTGCTCCTGAGCCCGGCCGAGGGCGGCGGACCGGTTCCCGTGGTGGCGGCGCTGCGCGTGGTGCGCGGCAAGGGCGAGAAGAAGGAGACCGCCTTCATCCCCGCCGCCGGTCCCGTCGGCGAGCGCGCGACCGTCGCGGACAACCACTCCCGGGGCTCTCTGCTGTCGATCACCGCGCCGGGCAAGGCGGCCGAGGTGGAGGTCGTCGCCTCGGCCGGGACGGAGGCGGGCACCCGGGTGGTGAAGAAGTACACGGTCAAGTCCCGGACGACGCTGACGATCACCTCGCCGGTGCCCGAGGGGCTCAAGGGCGCCTACGCCGTCACCGTGCGGACCCTGTCCGGCGGCCCGGTGCACGCCTCGCGGCTGCTGGAGATCCCGGAGGACGACATCCCGATGTTCACGGTGCAGAACCTGCTGGACGACCGGGGGACGGTGTCGGTGCCGGAGGCGAGGCAGGACCTGTCGGTCCTGGACGACTGAGCCACCGGGCCGGGCGGCCGAGATCCGGGGGCCGACGTCCGGGGCGGGTTCCGGGGGCGTCGCGCTCGGCCCTGGGCGGCTCCGGCGTTCTCGGGCCCGGCTCGCCCCCGCCGCGGCCCCGTCAGTCCTGGCCGTAGCGGGGGTCGACCGACTCCGGGGAGAGGCCCAGCAGCTCGGCGACCTGCTCCACGACCACCTCGTGCACCAGCAGCGCCCGCTCGTCGCGGCTCTTCGTCCGGATCTCGACGGGCCTGCGGTAGACCATGATCCGCGCCGGGCGCCCCTTGGCCGCCGGGACCGCGCCGCCGAGCGGAACCCCGTCGTCCTGGGTGCCGGGCACCTCCAGGACCAGGAAGTCGATGTCCGCGAGCTGGGGCCAGCGCCGCTCCAGACGGTCCACCGAGTCCTGCACCAGATCCCGGAAGGTCTCGGCCCGGCTCGCGGCGAGCGGGACCTGCGGCGGGGCGACGGGCCCGCGCATCCCCCGGCCGTGGCGGTCGCGGTGTCGTGGCCTGGGATCGGTCGGCGGCGGTGGGGGTACGGGACTGTCCTTCACTCACGCAGGGTAACTCTCCCGCGCCGGGAGCGATCGCCGGGCGGCGTCCGGCACACGAGTTGTCGCCAGTTGAACGTTTCGGCCGAGTTTGGGCTCGAATGTGCGCTCCGAGTGATCGATGATCTCGCGCCGATTGGCATGATTCACCCCAAGTCGTGACCGGACGTGGTCCGGTCGTCCTCCGTGTGGTTCTCTTTCCGTGCAGGTCAGGCCAGTTGCCATGACGGCCGTACTGCCGGATGCCACACCACGACACGGGGGAGTGACCTGATGGAGAGTCGTCGCAGCCCGCTCAAGAGTGCGGTACCGTCCAACGTCGTGAGCCCTGTACGTCGATGTTCTCGCACCGCGTGCGGCCGCCCTGCCGTCGCGACACTGACGTACGTCTATGCCGACTCGACTGCGGTCCTCGGCCCGCTCGCCACCTACGCCGAGCCCCACTGCTACGACCTGTGCGCGGAGCACAGCGAGCGGCTCACGGCGCCCCGCGGGTGGGAGGTCGTGCGTCTCACCGACGGCTCCGCCCCCGCGCGTCCCAGCGGCGACGATCTCGAAGCCCTGGCGAACGCCGTCCGTGAGGCCGCCCGGCCCCAGGGGCGTACGGCCGAGGCGGGCGGACAGGGTGGCGGACGCCGCACGGCGGACCCGATGGAGGTCGCGCGCCGGGGGCATCTGCGGGTCCTGCGTTACCCGGACAACTGACCCCGCTCCTCGGTGCGGTCCTCGGCCGGCGGTGGTCCGCTCCTGACGGCCGGCCCCGGATTCCTCAACCCGCCCCGCAAACAGTCGCGTTGGCACCCGGAAGCACCGCACGCGAAACCTTGCGGACACCGCGGTGCGCAAAGGTGCGATCCGGGCGGACCGGTGCGCCGCCCTGCGGGTAGTTTGATGCGATCGCCGAGACTTCAGGAGGATGGGGGATGGGGAACGTGGCTGCTGCCGATCTGTCCAAGATCGTGAAGGCGTACGACGTCCGCGGAGTGGTGCCGGACCAGTGGGACGAGGGCCTCTCCGAGCTGTTCGGTGCCGCCTTCGTGCGGGTGACCGGTGCGGACGCGATCGTCGTCGGCCACGACATGCGGCCCTCGTCCCCCGGCCTGTCCGCCGCCTTCGCGCGCGGGGCGGCCCGGCAGGGCGCGGACGTCACCCTGATCGGGCTCTGCTCCACCGACCAGCTCTACTACGCATCCGGCCATCTCGGCCTGCCCGGCGCGATGTTCACCGCCTCGCACAACCCGGCCCAGTACAACGGCATCAAGCTGTGCCGGGCGGGCGCCGCCCCGGTCGGCCAGGACACCGGCCTCGCCGACATCCGCGCCCTCGTCGAGAGCTGGTCGGCCGCGGGGACCGCGCCGAAGCCCGCGCCCGCCGGTTCCGCCGAGGGCACGGTGACGGAGCGGGACACCCTGGAGGACTACGCCTCCCACCTCCTCTCCCTGGTCGACCTCGCGGGTATGCGTCCGCTCAAGGTGGTCGTCGACGCGGGCAACGGCATGGGCGGCCACACCGTCCCGTCGGTCTTCGGCCGCCTGCCGGTGACCCTGGTGCCCCTGTACTTCGAGCTCGACGGCACCTTCCCCAACCACGAGGCGAACCCCCTCGACCCCGCGAACCTGGTCGACCTCCAGGCCCGGGTGCGCGCCGAGGGCGCCGACCTCGGCCTCGCCTTCGACGGCGACGCCGACCGCTGCTTCGTGGTGGACGAGCGCGGCGAGGGCGTCTCGCCGTCCGCGATCACCGCCCTGGTGGCCCGCCGGGAGCTGGCGAAGCACCCGGGCGGCACGGTGATCCACAACCTGATCACCTCCTGGTCGGTCCCCGAGGTGGTCCGTGAACACGGCGGCGAGCCGGTCCGCACCCGGGTCGGCCACTCCTTCATCAAGGAGGAGATGGCCCGCACCGGCGCGATCTTCGGCGGCGAGCACTCCGCGCACTACTACTTCCGCGACTTCTGGAACGCCGACACCGGCATGCTCGCCGCCCTGCACGTCCTCGCGGCCCTCGGGGAGCAGGAGCGCCCGCTGTCCGAGCTGGTCGCCGAGTACGACCGCTACGCGGCCTCCGGTGAGATCAACTCCGAGGTCGACGACCAGGCCGCCCGCGCGGCCGCCGTGCGCGCGGCCTTCGCGGGCCGCGACGACGTGACCACCGACGACCTGGACGGGCTGACGGTCGCCGCCGGGGACTGGTGGTTCAACCTGCGCGCCTCCAACACCGAGCCGCTGCTGCGCCTCAACGTCGAGGCGCGGGACGCGGCCACCATGGCGAAGATCCGCGACGAGGTGCTGGCGCTGGTGCGCGGGGGCGCCTGAGCCGTGCCGATACCCGGGGCGCGTCCGCTGACCCGCGTCGGCGACTGACCTGCGTCGGCGACTGAGCCGCGTGGGCACCGACCCCGGTGCCGGCCTCGGCCGCCCTCGGGCCCGGCCGTTCCGCCGGGCCCGAGGGCGGCCGGCGGGACGGCCCCGCCAGAACGAGCCGCGGCCCTCCGCCCGGCGGTAGGCTGACGAGACCTGATCAGTACGACCGTGACCGCGGGTCCCACTCCGGAGCCCCGGCCCGTCCGACCTGCGACCCGCCCCCGAAGGGACACCACCGTCATGCCGCTCGAAGCCGGCCTCCTGGAGATCCTCGCCTGCCCGGCGTGCCACGCTCCGCTCGACGACCGCACGGCGGACGAGAACCCCGAGCTGGTGTGCACCGGTGCGGACTGCGGCCTGGCGTACCCGGTCCGGGACGGCATCCCGGTCCTGCTGGTCGACGAGGCCCGCCGCCCCGCCTGACCGGCCCCCGGCTCGACCCGGCCGGTCACGGTGGCCGGCCGCGCCTGACCGGTCCCGGCCACCGGGCCGCCCGGCCCGGCGGCTGCCGGACACCGGGACCGCTTCGCCCGGTCGGCGCCTGCCGGTACCGGGCGCTCGGCCCGAGGCGGCCGCCGTTCCGCCCGGTCCGGTCCTCCGGACCGGCCACAACCGCAGACCCCCCGCCCGCGTACGGCGATCGGAGGCCCCATCCCATGCTCGACGAGTCACTCCTCGACGCGCCGGACGCTCTCGCCCGCATCGATCACCGCGGTCTGCTGCGCGGCGCCGCCGAGGCCGGGGCCCGCGTCCGCACCGCCGCGCGGCACGCCGCCGAGGCGGGTATCGCGGCCCTCACCCCGGAGGGGCGTCCGCGCACCGTCCTGGTGGCCGGGCCCGGCACGGCCGCCGTCGGCGTCGCCGACCTGATCGGCGCCCTGGCCGGCGCGTCCGCCCCGGTGATCCCGCTGCGGCCCACCGGCGTCGCGCACGCGGCCGGAGCCCTGCGCTGGTCCCTGCCCGGCTGGGCGGGGCCCGTGGACCTGCTGCTCGTCGTCACCACCGACGGCAGCGAACCAGCCCTCGCGCTCCTCACCGAGCAGGCGTACCGCCGCGGCTGCACCGTCGTCGCCGTCACTCCCGAGCGCTCCCCGCTCGCCGAGGCCGTCGAGGGCGCCCACGGCCTGGTCGTGCCCATGGCGACGGCACCGCACGAGCTGGTCTACGAGGAGGGTCAGGCGGCCAGCCCGGGGGCCCTGTGGGCGCTGTTCACGCCACTCCTCGTCCTGCTCGACCGCGTCGGCCTGCTGGAGGCGTCCCCCGAGGCCCTCGACAAGGTGGCCGACCGTCTCGACCGCACGGCCGAGCGGTGCGGCCCCGCCATCGCCACATACAGCAACCCGGCCAAGACCCTCGCCGCCGAGCTGGCCGACAGCCTGCCGCTCATCTGGACCGAGGGCGCGGGCGCGGGCCCGGCCGGCCGGCGCTTCGCCTCCGTCCTCGCCGAGCTCGCCGGCCGGCCGGCGCTCGCCGCCGAGCTGCCGGAGGCGCTCCCCGCCCACGGCGTCCTCCTGGCCGGCGGGTTCGCCGCGGGCGCCGACCTCGACGACTTCTTCCGGGACCGGGTCGAGGAGCAGCAGGCCCTGCGTGCCCGGGTGGTCCTGCTGCGTGACCGGCCCGTCGGGGGCCTGAGCGCCGCCCCGGCCGCCAGGGAACTGGCCCTCGGCCACGACACCCCCCTGAGCGAACTGGAACCCGAACCCGGCACCGAACTCGAGTCCCTCGCCGAACTCCTCGCCGTCACCGACTTCGCCGCCGTGTACCTGTCGCTCGCGGACGCGGGGGACACCGGCGGCACAGGGGACACCGGCGGCACGGAGGACACCGGCGGTCCGGACGGCTCGGGAGCCACGGGGAACAGCGGACCCGCGTAACGCGCCGTCCGTTCGCGTGTAACCCGCCGTCTCCGGGGGAGCCGCACCGGGCGGGCACCATCTCCGCCCGTACGCCGCCCCCGCACCACCCCGCCCGGCACCGCCCGTACGCCGCACCGCCGTAGCGTTCGCACCGCCGAACAGGACCAAGGAAGAGCCAGGGACGACCATGGACCGCCTCGTCAACACCGTGCGCCCCTACGCCTGGGGATCCACCACCGCCATCCCGGAACTGCTCGGCACCGCCCCCACCGGCGAACCGCAGGCCGAGCTGTGGATGGGTGCCCACCCCGGCGCGCCGTCCGGCACCCCGCGCGGCCCCCTCGACGAGGTGATCGGCGAAGCCCCCGAACGCGAACTCGGCCCCGCCGCCGTCGCCGCCTTCGGCCCCCGGCTGCCGTTCCTGCTGAAGCTCCTCGCCGCCGGAGCACCGCTCTCCCTCCAGGTGCACCCCGACCGCACCCAGGCCGCCGAGGGCCACGCCGCCGAGGAGGCGGCCGGCATCCCCGTCGACGCGCCCCACCGCAACTACAAGGACACCAACCACAAGCCCGAACTGGTCTGCGCCCTCACCCCGTTCGACGGACTCTGCGGCTTCCGCCCGCCCGCCGAGGCCGCCGAACTCCTCGCCGGGCTCGACGTCGACTCGCTCAAGCCGTATGTCGACCTCCTGCACGCCCAGCCTGAGGAGTCGGCCCTGCGCGAGGTCCTCACCGCCCTACTCGGCGCGGACCGCGAGGAGATGGCCGCGACCGTGCACGAGGCCGCGGCCGCCGCGGAACGCCTCGGCGGCCCCTACGCCCCCTACGCCTCCCTGGCCCGCCACTACCCCGGCGACCCGGGCGTGATCGCGGCCATGCTGCTCAACCACGTCCGCCTCCAGCCCGGTGAGGCCCTGTTCCTCGGCGCGGGCGTGCCGCACGCCTACCTCGACGGGCTCGCCGTCGAGATCATGGCCAACTCCGACAACGTGCTCCGCTGCGGTCTCACCCCCAAGCACGTCGACGTCCCCGAACTGCTGCGCATCGTGCGCTTCGAGGCGAGCGACCCCGGGGTGCTGCGCCCCGAGGCCACGCCCGGCGGCGAGGAGGTCTACGACACGCCCGTCGACGAGTTCCGGCTCTCCCGGCTGGTCCTCGCCCCCGGCGCCGAGGCCGTCGACCTGACCGCGGCCGGCCCGCAGATCCTCCTCTGCACGGCCGGCGCGGTGAGCGCGCTCGGCACGCCCGGCCCGGGCCCCGAGGGGGACGCCGGCGGTCCGGACAGCACCGACGGCACGGGTGAACTCACCCTCGCAGCGGGCGAGTCGGCGTTCGTTCCCGCCGGGGAACGAGTCCGCGTCGCGGGTGCCGGGGACGGCGCCGGCACCCTGTTCCGCGCGACCGTGGTGGCCTGAACCCGACGGCCCCCGGGGACTGCAACAATGGCCCACCGCAACGGCCGGGAGGGCCCCGGCAGCAGTCGACCGTCGTCGGTACGAAGGGACATCCGGAACACATGAGCGCGTCAGGCGGCACCAAGGCGATCGTGGCCGCACTCGTGGCCAACCTCTCGATCGCGGCAGCGAAGTTCGTCGCGTTCCTGTTCAGTGGCTCCTCGTCGATGCTCGCCGAAAGCGTCCACTCCCTCGCCGACTCGGGCAACCAGGGCCTGCTGCTGCTCGGCGGCAAGAAGGCCCAGCGCGAGGCCACCCCCCAACACCCCTTCGGCTACGGCCGCGAGCGCTACATCTACGCCTTCCTCGTCTCCATCGTCCTCTTCTCCGTCGGCGGTATGTTCGCCATCTACGAGGGCTACGAGAAGATCCACGACCCGCACGCGATCGAGGCGTGGTACTGGCCGGTCGGCGTCCTGGTCTTCGCGATCATCGCCGAGACCTTCTCCTTCCGGACCGCCATCAAGGAGTCCAACGCGCTCCGCGGCAAGCTGAGCTGGACCCAGTTCGTCCGCCGCGCCAAGGCCCCCGAACTCCCCGTCGTCCTGCTGGAGGACCTGGGCGCGCTCGTCGGTCTCTTCCTCGCCCTCGGCGGCGTCGGACTCGCGCTGCTCACCGGCAACGGCGTCTGGGACGGCATCGGCACCCTCTGCATCGGCATCCTGCTCATCGTCATCGCCATCGTGCTCGCCGCCGAGACCAAGTCCCTGCTGCTCGGCGAGGCGGCCGGGCTTGAGGACATCGAGAAGATCAAGGCGGCGACCGTCGACGGCGACACCGTGACCCGCATCATCCACATGCGCACGCTGCATCTCGGCCCCGAGGAGCTGCTGGTCGCGGCCAAGATCGCGGTGGAGCGGCACGAGTCGGCCCAGGAGGTCGCCGAGGCGATCAACGCCGCCGAGGCCCGCATCCGCGAGGCCGTGCCCATCGCCCGGGTCATCTACCTGGAGCCCGACATCTACCGCGAGTCCGCCGCGCCCGCGTCCGCCTCCCCGTCTCCGGCCGACCCTCCGGCCGGGGACACCCACTGACCCCGGGGGACACCCACTGACCCCGGGCGGGCCCGCGATCCCGACCCGTCCGGCCCCGTTCCCACCTCCCCCGACCACCGGCGGGCCGCCGGGACACTCGAATCCGGCTGGAACCCGCCCCTGGCGGGCTGGGGTCCGCTGGGCCGATCGGTGTAGATTCGTCACCGGTATCAGACGTCGCTGCTGATGGCGGTCGGGCGGTCCCCGGAGGACCGGTCGAGGGAGAGAGGGCCTCCGACGGACTGTCCTGCCGGTGCCCGGGCATTCGTATGCCCAGGCCGCAGCAGAGCCAGCCCACACACCTCGACCCGAACCACGAGGAGCAGTTCGCATGTCGACTGTCGCCAACGGCCAGGACTTCAAGGTCGCCGACCTTTCTCTCGCCGCCTTCGGCCGCAAGGAGATCACCCTCGCCGAGCACGAGATGCCCGGCCTGATGTCGATCCGCAAGGAGTACGCGCAGGCCCAGCCCCTGGCCGGCGCCCGCATCACCGGCTCGCTGCACATGACCGTGCAGACCGCCGTGCTCATCGAGACCCTGGTCGCCCTCGGCGCCCAGGTCCGCTGGGCCTCCTGCAACATCTTCTCCACCCAGGACCACGCGGCCGCGGCCGTCGCGGTCGGCCCCGACGGCACCCCCGAGAACCCGCAGGGCGTGCCCGTCTTCGCCTGGAAGGGCGAGACGCTGGAGGAGTACTGGTGGTGCACGGAGCAGGCGCTGACCTGGCCGAACACGCCCACCGGCGGCCCCAACATGATCCTCGACGACGGCGGTGACGCGACCCTCCTCGTCCACAAGGGCGTCGAGTTCGAGAAGGCGGGCTCCGCCCCGGACCCGTCGACCGCGGACAGCGAGGAGTTCGCGCACATCCTGACCCTCCTCAACCGCACCCTCGGCGAGAACCCGCAGAAGTGGACCCAGCTCTCCTCCGAGATCCGCGGTGTCACCGAGGAGACCACCACGGGTGTGCACCGTCTCTACGAGATGCACCGCGACGGCACCCTCCTCTTCCCGGCGATCAACGTGAACGACGCCGTGACGAAGTCCAAGTTCGACAACAAGTACGGCTGCCGCCACTCGCTCATCGACGGCATCAACCGCGCCACCGACGTGCTCATCGGCGGCAAGACCGCCGTGGTCTGCGGCTACGGCGACGTGGGCAAGGGCTGCGCCGAGTCCCTGCGCGGCCAGGGCGCCCGCGTGATCATCACCGAGATCGACCCCATCTGCGCCCTCCAGGCGGCGATGGACGGGTACCAGGTCACCACGCTGGACGACGTCGTCGAGACGGCCGACATCTTCATCACCACCACGGGCAACAAGGACATCATCATGGCCGCCGACATGGCCAAGATGAAGCACCAGGCGATCGTGGGCAACATCGGCCACTTCGACAACGAGATCGACATGGCCGGCCTGGCGCAGCTCCCGGGCATCGTCAAGGACGAGGTCAAGCCCCAGGTGCACACCTGGACGTTCCCCGACGGCAAGGTCCTGATCGTCCTCTCCGAGGGCCGTCTGCTGAACCTCGGCAACGCGACCGGCCACCCCTCCTTCGTGATGTCCAACTCCTTCGCGGACCAGACCCTGGCCCAGATCGAGCTGTTCACCAAGCCGCAGGAGTACCCGACCGACGTCTACGTGCTCCCCAAGCACCTGGACGAGAAGGTCGCCCGCCTCCACCTGGACTCGCTGGGCGTCAAGCTGACCACCCTGCGCCCCGAGCAGGCGGCGTACATCGGCGTCGGGGTCGACGGCCCGTACAAGCCGGACCACTACCGCTACTGAGCCCCGCGCTCACCGGTTACGGCCGGCGGGCCTCCGCCCCCCGGCCGTAACCGGCAGCGGACGTGACCGACGTACCAGGCAGGCCCCCCGCACCCCCGTGCCGGGGGGCCTGCTCCGTACCGCCCCGCAGCCGACGCCCGCGGCGCCGCGCCTCATCGCCCAAGGACCTGTGCCCCATGCCCCGCGGCCGTTATTCGCTCCATGATCCGCACGATCACACCCCCCTCGGTGAAGAACATTTCCAGTGCGCCCCCGGCCCTTCCGGCTGGCGCTACGTCTCCCGGACACTCACCCCCTCCGGCGAGCAGACCGGCACCGTCGATCTGGCCCTCGACGATCTCGGCCGCCCCATCCGACTCGAACTCCACGCCGCGGACTGGCAGGTCCGCGGCGCCGCACTCGACGGCGTCACCTGGGTGCGTACCGACCCCAGCGGCGCTCACGCCAGCGAAGGCAATGTGCGCGCCCACGCCTTCACCGGCACATCCCCCGCGTTCCTCGTCGCCGTCGCCCGCCTGCTGCGCCTCGACCCCGATTCCCCGGCGACCCGCGTACGCCTGGTCGCCTTCACGGACCCCGTCCTCGCACCCCGTACCGTCGACCACTCCTGGGCCCTGGTGAACAGTGAAGCGCACGCCACTGACAACGGCCCTCTGACCGTGGACGAGTACCGCGTCGACGACCTCGACACAGGGGCACGGCACACACTCCACATCGCGGGGGACGTGGTGCTCGCGGCGCCGGGAATCGAGCTGGAGGACCTCGAAACTCCGCCGTCCGTCTTCCCCTGACCTGCTCCCCTGACCTGCCGATACGCCGCCGAGAGGCCCGGTCCTGTTACGCCGGCGGCGCGAAGCCGGTCGCCCGGTCCGACCCGGACGCCGTGTCCCGCATGTTCGCGGTGTCATCCGTGCTCGTCGGCGCGGCCCGATCCACTGCCGGCGCCGGTTCCGGCCGCGTCCCCGCCGGGGCTTCAGGGGCCACAGGTACATGCAGGGCCTGCGGGGTCTCCGGGGCCCGGGCCTCGGCCGAGCGCGCCGCCGCTGCCCGCACGTCCTCGGCCCGCCGCGCGGCGGCCGCGTGGGCCCGCCGCGCGTCCCGCACCTGCCGCTCCTGCACCACGGCCGCCAGATACGCCGCCGGCGGGACACCCTGCGGCACCGACGAGCCCGTACGCGCCGCCAGGTCCCCGGCCAGCCGCTGCGCCATGGACCAGCTCACCTGCGGATCCAACTGCCTCATCCTCGTCAGGTACTGGCGGATCGCGAGCCACAACTCGTCCGGCACACCGGAGAGATCCAGCTCCGCGAACCGTCCGGCCAGCCAGGGCGGCGGAGGCGGGACGAACGAGTTCTCCCGCCGGCCGGGCACTCGCTCGCGCACCACCAGCGTCCCCGCGAACACGTCCCCGATCCGCCGCCCCCGCGCGGAGACCAGGGAGGCGATGCACGCGACGACACCGAAGGTCAGAAGGATCTCCACCACCGCCATCGCCCCGCGCACCAGGGCGTGCCGGAAGCGGATGGGCCCGCCGTCGTCCCGCACCACCCGCAGCCCGCAGGCCAGCTTGCCCAGCGAACGCCCGTGGCTCAGCGTCTCCACGGCGATCGGCGCGCCGACGAGAACCAGAAGGAACGCGGCGATCGACAGGGCCGTGGCCGCGGCCTCGTCGAGAGCCAGCGACAGCATGGCGATGCCCATCATCACCATCAGATAGGCGGCCCATACGACCACCAGATCGATCACGATCGCGAGCGCCCGGCTCGGCAACCGCGCCGGATGCAGCCCCAGGACGACCGCGTCCCCCGTCACAAGCCCGCTCACCGCAGCCACCCCTCGCGTTCCTCGGCCTTCCCGCCCCCGTTGCGGGCCAGTCTGCCAAGCTGACCGGCAGCGCGCCGCAGTAGGACGGACCGTACGCACCAAGTGCCGGGAGCAGCAGCCCACCATGGACCTCGACGTCTTTGTCACCGCCCACCGCGCAGAGTGGGACCGCCTCGACTTTCTGCTGAGCCGGGGACGGAACCTCACCGGTGCCGAGGCGGACGAGCTGGTCGCGCTCTACCAGCGCACGGCCACCCACCTCTCCCTGATCCAGTCCAGCGCCCCCGATCCGATCCTCATCGGACGCCTCACCCAGCTCGTGGCACGCGCCCGCTCCACCGTCACGGGGACGAGGCGCGCGGGCTGGCGGGACGTGGTCACCTTCCTGACCGCGGGCTTTCCGGCCGCCGTCTACCGCTCCCGCCACTGGTGGATACCGACGGCCGTCCTCTCCACGCTGCTCGCCGCGGTGATCGGCTGGTGGATCGGCGCGCACCCCGAGGTCCAGTCCGCCATCGCCGCCCCGGACGAGCTGCGTCAGCTGACCAAGCCGGGCGGCGACTACGAGACGTACTACTCGAGCCACCCGGCCGCTTCCTTCGCGGCCCAGGTCTGGACGAACAACGCGCAGGCCGCCGCGATGTGCCTCACCCTCGGCGCCTTCCTGTGCCTGCCCGTGATCTGGATCCTCTTCCTCAACATGCTCAACCTCGGGATCGGCATCGGCCTGATGGCCTCGGCGGGCCGGCTCGACACCTTCCTCGGGCTGGTGCTGCCGCACGGCCTCCTGGAGCTGACCGCGGTGTTCGTCGCCGCGGGCACCGGGCTCCGCCTCGGCTGGACGGTCGTCGACCCGGGCCCCCTGAGCCGCCGGGCCGCGCTCGCGAGACAGGGACGGGCCGCGCTGGGGATGGCGATCGGCCTTGCCCTGGTGCTGTTCGTCTCCGGGGTGATCGAGGGCTTCGTGACCCCGTCCGGCCTCCCGACCTGGGCACGTATCGCGATCGGCGTCGCCGCCGAGGTGGCCTTCCTGGCCTACGTCTACATCCTGGGCGGACGCGCGGCCCGCGCGGGCGACACCGGGGACGTGGAGGAGGCGGACCGGAGCGCCGAGGTGCCCACCGCGGCCTGACGCGGCACGCGGCCCGGCGATGTGCGCGGCACCGCCGTGAGCTGCTAAGGTCCTCTTCGCCCCAGGAAGACTGTTGACACGGTCCTCGTGGGGAGGTAGATTCTAACGGTTGCCTCGGACTGGACTTGTCGGGGCGTGAACATTTAGAGTCTCACTCGCTCCCGACGCGGTATCCGCCATCCGGGAGCATTCCTCCGAATCTCTATCCGGATCCTTCCGGCTGATTTCAATCGGCCGAAATGCTTCTGATAAAGTCGGAACCGCCGAAAAGGAAGCGCGAAAGCGAACGCCTTTGAAGCACTCCCGCTGACTGGGAATCGGGCCCGAAAGAGTCTGATAGAGTCGGAACCGCCGGAAGGCCGAAAGGGCCGGAAAGCGGAGAAGGAAACCGAGGAAATCGGACCGGGAAACGGTCTGATAGAGTCGGAAACGCAAGACCGAAGGGAAGCGCCCGGAGGAAAGCCCGCAGAAGTTCTGGGGGTGAGTACGAAGGAAGCG
>NZ_JBEXXN010000047.1:0-55176 GCF_040630445.1 Streptomyces sp. NPDC005805 | reverse complement strand
AACTCTTCCGGATAGGGCTTGGGCACAGCGACATCCTTCCCACCTGCCTCACAGGGCAAGCCAGTTCAGATGTCACCCGATCGTGCACCAGACCCGGACCCAGAGATCCGCGAGCAGCTCAGCGCGGGTGGGCGTCGGCCGAAGTAGCCGACACCCATCTGTTGCAGACAGCCCATTGCCCCGCCACCCCGCTACCCCTCCGCCACGTCGACCCCGTACCCCCGGGCCAGGTCCGCGAGGCCGTGTTCGTAGCCCTGGCCGACGGCGCGGAAGCGCCAGAGGGGGCCGCGGCGGTAGATCTCGCCGAGGATCAGGGTGCGTTCGGTGGTCGCCGCGTCGAGGGTCGCCTGGGCGAGGACGGCCGCGTCCGCGCCCGGGGCGGTGGTGATCTGGACGGCCCCGACCTCGCCGAAGGCGGCCTCGCCGTCGATCGCGGCGGCGACGACGACCTTGCGGGCCGCAGGCGGGAGGGCGGCCAGGTCGAGTGCGACCGTCTGCTCGGTGGGACCGTCGCACAGGAGGCGGACGCTGCCGTCGGGGCTCTCGGGCGCGCCGTAGAAGACGAAGTCCCCGTCGCAGGGGACCTGGTCCTCCTCGTCCACGACGAAGGCGACGAGGTCGATCTCGCAGTCCGTCCGCGCGGACCAGGAGGCGCCGACGTGCCATCCGGTGGCTGCCGGGAGGTCGATCACCCCGCCGCGGGGGAGGACGGCCCCGGACGGCTGCGCCTCCCGCGCGTCGCCGACCGGCGGGGGAGCGGGGGCGTCCAGAGCGGACAGCCAGTCGCCGTCGTGGACCGGTAGGCCGAGCGCGGTGACGCGGGCCATCCGGCGGTCGCGCTCGCCGCCCGGGAGCAGGACGACATCGGTGACCGTGGCCGAGAGGTTGATCGCGGCGGACCCGCCGAGCGCCACCACGCGGGTGCGGGCCGCGGCCGCCTCCTCGTGGCCGCCGCCGAGGACGAGGATCCGCCGCCTGCCGAACGGGCCGACGGGGCGGCGGGCTTCGGCGGCCCGGGGCTTCGGCACGGGCGCGGTCACGGCGTCCGCGCCGGGGGTGGTGGCCGTGGCGGCTGCGGCGGTCCGGTCCCGGGTGGCAGGCGGCTCCGCGGGCGCCTCCGCCCGCCCCTCGTGCGGCGTCCCCGGCTCCACGTCCGCCAGGAGCTTCAGAAAGGCGTGCTCGTCGACCACCGGGACGCCCTCGGCGAGCGCGCGGCGGGCCTTGGCCGAGCCGGAGACCGGGGAGTTGGTGACGAGCGCGCTGGTGTGCCGGCTCACCGAGCTCATCACGTTCAGTCCGGCGGCCGCCGACCGGGCCACCAGCTCGGCGCGGCCCGTCGCCGTCTCGCCGGTGATCGCGATCTTCATCCCCTGGACGAGCCGGCCCCCGTCCGGCAGCCGCCCGGGGTTCCGGTAGGCGCACGGCGTCTTCGGTGGCTGCGGCGCGAACTGCGGGTCCTGGCGGGGCGGGCAGGCGACCAGGGGCAGCGGCAGGTCGAGCCGCGCGGCCTCGGTCAGCGTCGCCCGGAGGATCCCGGCCAGCACCCGGGTGTCGTCCAGCGCGTCATGGGCGCGCGTCTGCGGGACGCCGTAGTGCGCGGCCAGCGACGCGAGGCTCATGTCGGCGGCGGGCGGGTCGACACGGCGGTTCAGCGCGAGGGTGCACAGTCGCTGGGCGACCGGCAGATACAGCCTGGCCCGGGCGAACTCGTGGGCCAGGAAGTCGTAGTCGAACTGCGCGTTGTGCGCCACCAGGACCCGGTCCTGGAGCAGGGCGCCGATCCGCCCCGCGACCTGCTCGAAGGTGGGCGCGCCGCGCAGCTTCTCGGCGGTCAGGCCGTGGACATGGACGGGCCCCGGGTCGCAGCCGGGATTCAGCAGGGTGGAGAACTCGCCGGTCCGCCGCCCGTCCGGCCCGACGGTCACCACGGCGACGGAGAGGATCCGGTCGCGCCGGGCGACCAGCCCGGAGGTCTCGACGTCGACCAGGGCCCAGTCGAGGGCGTAGTCGGACGGCGGTTGCGCGGTGGACGGCAGGGGAGCGGTGGGCGGCGCGGCTTCGGCGGGCATAGCGGAAGGATGATCCGGTCCAGGCACCCACAACAACCGGAATGGCGAATTATCCGCCTTGCTTCCCGGATCGTGGACCGCCGGAGCGGCCGCCCCCCGCCCCTCGTGCCCGCCCCTTACGCCCCCACTACGCCCCACCCGCTAACGTCCGACCAGCAGGCGAAAGGCCCTCCCGGTGGGGGAGGGCCCGAAGGTGGTGCGTGGTGCGCGGTGTGTGCGCCCCCGGCAGGACTCGAACCTGCGGCCAAGCGCTTAGAAGGCGCCTGCTCTATCCACTGAGCTACGGGGGCCGGTGACGGCCGGGTGGCCTGGAGCCCCCCTCGGGCGGTCCTGGACCGTGCCGGGCACAAGGATAGGGCTCCGATCCCCTTGGCCTGGTTGCTTCACCTGCGTGGCACGATGTGGAGGTTCGGTGAAGCGAACCGATAATCGCAGGCAGGCGTGATTCGCGCATCGCTTTTGGCCCCTCGCGCGGCGGGTGTTGTGCACTCGTTATGCCTGCGTCCCACTCGTCCCCTCTGTCCTCTCCGTCCGATCGGCGCGCAGAGATGCCCATACGCTTCAAAAAGGCTCCAAAATTGGGCATTCTTCGCTTGTGGTGACCTTGGATGCACGGCCTCAGCTCATCGACGCACTCTCCGCCCTGCGCGACCGTGTCGCCGCCGTGCGTCTGCCGCTCCCCCTGCTCGGCGCTTCACGGGCACGGCAGACGCGTACGGAGCTGCTCGCGCAGCTCGACGACTATCTGGTTCCACGGCTCAAGGAACCGGAGGCGCCCCTGCTCGCCGTCATCGGCGGGTCGACCGGCGCGGGCAAGTCCACCCTCGTCAACTCCCTTGTCGGCAGGCGGGTCAGCGAGGCCGGGGTGCTCCGGCCCACGACCCGTACACCGGTGCTCGTCTGCCACCCGGACGACCACCACTGGTTCGCCGGGATCCGGGTGCTTCCCCAGCTGACCCGGGTCTGGATGCCGCCGCGGGACGAGACCGGCGAGGACGACGACCCCACGGCCGCACGGGGGCAGGCCGCGCGGGCGAAGAGCGCCACCGGGGTGGGAGCGCGGGCAGGAGCGGCCGCCGGCCCGAGAGGCACCGGCCGCGCCCCCGGCCGGGCGACCCCCGGCAGCCCCGGCGCCCTCGGCCGCACCCCCGGCGCCCCCGCTGGTGAGACGTTCCTGCGGATCGAGACCGCCGCCGGCCTCCCCCGTGGCCTCGCCCTGCTCGACGCCCCCACCGTCGACTCCCTCGTGGTCGAGAACCGCGTCCTCGCCGCCGAGTTGATCTGCGCCGCCGACGTCTGGGTGATGGTCACGACCGCCTCCCGCTACGCCGACGCCGTCCCCTGGCACCTGCTGCGCACCGCGAAGGAGTACCAGGCGACCCTGGTCACCGTCCTGGACCGGGTGCCCCACCAGCTCGTCGACGAGGTGTCACGGCAGTACGCGGCGCTGCTCACCAAGGCCGGTCTCGGGCACGTCCCCCGGTTCACCGTCCCCGAACTGCCCGAGTCCGCGGGCGGCGGCAACGGGCTGCTGCCCACCACCGCCGTCGCGCCGCTGCTCGCCTGGCTCGCCCACCGCGCCCAGGACCCGGCCGCCCGCCAGCAGGCCCTCGGGCGCACCGCGAGCGGCGTCCTCGACTCCCTCCGGTCCCGGATGCCCGAGCTGGCGAGCGCCGTCGCCGCCCAGCACGCCGCCGCCGTACGGCTCACGGGAGCCGTGGAGGAGGCGTACGAGGCGCAGCGGACCCGGGTCCGCAACCGGCTGCGCGCCGGGGCCGTGCTCGCGGGCGACGCGCGCCCCCGCTGGCGCGGCCACCCCCGCGACAGCACCGCGGGCGAACTCCTGGACGCCCTGGTGGCGAGCCTGTCCGCGCTGCTCCAGTGCGCGGTGGCCGCCGCCGACGAGCAGGTCCGCCAGGCCTGGGGGCGCGAGCCCGCCTCCGCCGCCCTCGCCGGGCAGGGGCGGGCCGACCTGGAGAGCGCCGAGCGCATCGGGATCGCCGTCCGGCGCTGGCGGCGGGTCCTGGAGGAGCTGGCGGAGGAGGAGGTGCGGGGCATGGAGCGCAACGCGGCCCCCGACCCGGAGACCGTCGCCGCCCTCCTCGCCACCGCCCTCCTCGGCGGCCGGCGCGCCCGCGGCGCGGGGGAGCGGCTGGCCGAACGCATCGGCGCCCAGGGCGCGCTGCGCCTGCGGGACAAGGGCGGGGAGCTGGTCACCGTGACCATCGACGAGGTGCTGCACAGCGAACGGGACCGCAGGCTCGCCCCCCTCGACGCCCTTGAGGTGACGCCCGAGCCGCAGGCCGAGCTGATCGCCGCGCTGTCCCTACTGCAGAAGGAGAGGTGAGTGCGGGTGACCGCCATCACCGACGACCAGAACGAGACCGGTGACCGCTGGGACGACGGGGTGATCGCCCGCAGGGCCGAGGCGAAGAACGGGCCCGAGGACTTCACCGGCCCGGAAGCCGGGGACGACGCCGACGACGACACCGGCGGCTCGGGCGGCCCCGACGAGGACGCGGCCCGGGACGAGGACGCCCGCGCGGACGCGTACGGCGGCCCTCTGCGGCACCGGCTGGACGCCCTGCGCGACCTCCTCGGACTCTCCCAGGCCCGGCTCGACGGCCGGACCCTCGCGGAGGCGGGCCGGGTCCTCGACGAGGCGGCCACCCGCCGCCGCCTCTCCTCGCGGCACACCGTCGTCGCCGTCGCCGGGGCGACCGGAAGCGGCAAGTCCGCCCTCTTCAACGCCCTCGCCGGGGTGCGTATCTCGGAGACGGGCCTGCGCCGGCCGACCACCTCGGCGCCCATCGCCTGCACCTGGTCGGAGGGCGCGGCCGGGCTGCTGGACCGGCTCGCGGTGCCGGGGCGGCTGCGCCGCAGGCCGCTCGCGGGCGGCGACGGCGACGAGCAGCTCCAGGGGCTGGTCCTGATCGACCTGCCCGACCACGACTCGGCCGTCGTCCGCCACCGGGAGCAGGTCGACCGGGTGCTCGCCCTGGTCGACGCGGTCATCTGGGTGGTGGACCCGGAGAAGTACGCCGACGCCGCCCTGCACGAGCGCTATCTGCGGCCGCTCGCGGGCCACGCGGAGGTCACCTTCGTGGTGCTCAACCAGATCGACCGGCTGCCAGGCGAGGCCGCCGACCAGGTCCTCGACGACCTGCGCCGGCTCCTCGACGAGGACGGCATGGCGCTGGGGGAGCACGGCGAGCCGGGCGCCACGGTGCTGCCGGTCTCCGCGCTGACCGGCGAAGGGGTCCCCGAACTGCGCGAGATGCTGGGCGCGTTCGTCCAGGAGCGGGACGCCGCGGCCCGCCGCCTCTCCGCCGACGTCGACGCGGCCGCGCGGCGGCTGCGCGCGGTGTACGTGGCGGAGGGCCGGACCGGGCTGGACGAGCGGGCCCGCCAGGACTTCTCCGCCCGGCTCGCGGACGCGGTCGGCGCGACGGCGGCCGGGGAGGCGGCGGAACGCGAGTGGCGCCGGAACGCCGGGCGTGCGTGCGGAACTCCGTGGCTGCGGCTGTGGCGCTGGTACGAGCGCACCCGGATGCCCGGGGCGGCCTCCCTCCAGCCGCCACCGCCCGCCGAGGACGAACTCACCGCCCGGCAGCGGGTGGAGCAGGCGGTGCGCACGGTCGCCGACGAGGCGGCGAGCGGGCTGCCGGCGCCGTGGGCGCAGGCCGTGCGGGAGGCCGCGGCCCGGGGCGCGGAAGGACTCCCGGAGGCGCTGGACGAACTGGCGGTGCGCGAGGCGGCGGCGGTCAGCGGGCGTCCGCAGCGCCCCAAGTGGTGGCCGGCGGCCGTGCTGGCGCAGGCGGCGATGACCCTCCTTCAGATCTTCGGCGGGCTGTGGCTCGCCGGGCAGATCGTGGGGGTGCTGGAGCCCGGACTGCTGCCGCCGGTGCTGGTGATGCTGGCCGGGATCATCGGCGGTCCGTTCGTGGAGTGGGCCTGCGCGGCGGCCTCGCGAGGGCCCGCCCGGCGCTACGGGCAGGACGTGCGGCGCCGGCTCCACGAGGCGGCCGCGGACTGCGGGCGGGCCCGGGTGCTGGACCCGGTCTCGGCGGAACTCATGCGCTACCGCGAGGTGCGCGAGCGGTACTCGGCGGTCTCGGGAGCGGGCCGGACGGGCGGTCCCGGTGCGTCCGGGGGCGGCCGGGGCAGGGTCCGCAGCCGGGTCGGGTGAACCGGGTCGGGTGAACGTCGGTGAACAAGGAGAGCTTCGCGCCGGTCCACCGGATCGGGTGAGGGAGTTGTCCACAGTGCCGGGGCCCTCCACAGGCCCCGGCACAGTCGTGCCGTCCGCGCCAGGATGGATTCCGGCACCGCGGCCGCCCCGCCCGCAAGGGGCGTCCGGCCGCGGGCCGTTGGGTCCGACGCACGGGGAGGCACGGAAGATGAACGACACCTTGGTGACGGTGGTGGGGAATGTCGCCACGAATGTGGAGTACCGGGAAACGGCCGGCGGGGGTATGGCGCGATTCCGTTTCGCGGTGCCCCAACGGCGCTGGGACCGGCGCAGCGGCAACTGGACGGACGGGCCGACGAGCTTCTACACGGTGTTCGCCTGGCGTTCGCTGGCGTTGAATCTGTCCGGTTCCGTTTCGGTCGGCGAGCCGCTGGTGGTGCACGGCCGGCTGAAAGTCCGTGAGGAGGAGACGGACGGCAGACGGCGTACTTTCGTGGACATCGACGCCGTCGCGGCCGGCCACGACCTGACCCGGGGGACGGCGGCGTTCCGGCGTGTGACGAGGGGTGATCCCAGCGTGACCGCCGGTCGGACGGGTGCCGGGGAGGGATCCGCGGCGGCGTCCGGGGAGGTCCAGGGGAGGGAGCCGGCGGCCGCCGCCAACTGAAGGACGGGCGTGTTGATTTGTCGACCTGGTTTGTGAAAATCGGACGGATGGGGAAAGTCCGGTCGCCGCGGATAACGATTCCGATTCGGAATGGTTGTGTGATGGTAGGACGGGGGACCGGGCCGCATTCCGTCCATAGGATTCCCGCGTGCTCACGGGGCACTTGAGACTGCTGGCGAGACTCTCCCACCACGCATCACGTGTGAGCGCATCCGCGCGTATCCATGCGAAGTCTCGCCCGGAGGGGAATTCTGTGTTTGCTCTTTTCTCTGCGTCCGCCGCGACCAGGCGGCGCACCGCCGGTCGGCGGATAGCCGCCGCGGCCGCCACGGCCGGACTGCTGGCCATGGGCACCCTCGCCGGTGCGGGTAACGCCGCCGCCGACGAGCCCACCCAGCACCAGGGGGGCGCCGTCGCCACCCTGGACGGGCTGAAGACCTACGACTCGGCCCGCCTGGACCTCGGCAACGGCAAGACCAAGAAGATCGCCGCGGGTCTGTTCGAGATGAGCGTCGAGGGCGGCGGCCGCCTGAAGACGTACTGCATCGACATCCACAACCCGACGCAGGACAAGGCGAAGTACCTGGAGACCCCCTGGGCCCAGACCTCGCTCGGCGCCAACGAGAACGCGGGCCGCATCCTGTGGATCCTGCAGAACTCGTACCCGCAGGTCGACGACCTGGCCGGGCTGGCCGGCAAGGCCGGCACCGGCCCGCTGACCGAGAAGACCGCCGCGGCGGGCACCCAGGTGGCCATCTGGCGCTTCTCGGACAACGCCACCGTCGAGGCCTCCGACCCGCAGGCGGAGAAGCTCGCCGACTGGCTGCAGGAGAAGGCCGAGAACCTCCAGGAGCCGAAGACCTCGCTGACCCTGGAGCCCAACGCGGTCTCCGGCAAGGCGGGCAGCAAGCTCGGCCCGGTCACCGTGCGCACCAACGCCGGCCAGGTCTCCGTCGCCGCCCCGGCCGCCGCGGCCGCCGGCGTCAAGGTGACCGACAAGGACGGCAAGGCGGTCACCTCGGCGACCGACGGCACCGAGCTGTACTTCGACGTCCCGGAGGGCACCGCCGACGGTTCGGCCACCCTGTCGGTCGAGGCCACCACCTCGGTCCCGGTCGGCCGCGCCTTCGCCAGCGCCAGCAAGAGCCAGACGCAGATCCTCGCCGGCTCCAGCGACTCCACGGTCTCGGCCAACGCGACCGCGAACTGGGCCACCAAGGGCGCCATCCCGTCGGTCACGGCGGAGAAGAACTGCGCCAAGGGCGGCGTCGACGTCACGGCGGGCAACGAGGGCGACACCCCGTTCACCTTCGAGCTCGCGGGCATCAAGCACACCATCGGTGCGGGCGAGTCCAAGACGGTGACCGTCCCGGTCGCCGAGGACCAGGCGTACGACTTCACCATCACCGGCCCGAACGGCTTCTCGGAGCGCTTCCAGGGCGTCCTCGACTGCAAGACGCAGGGCACCCCGGCGCCGGAGACCCCGGACGAGGAGGAGACCCCCTCCTCCGAGCCGAGCCCGGCCACGGCCGGCGGCTCCTCCGAGGGCACGACCGGTGGCGAGGGCGACCTCGCGGCCACCGGCGGCTCCAGCGCGACGCCGATGATCGCGGGCATCGCGGTGGTCCTCGTCGTCGCGGGCGGCGCGGCGATGTTCATCCTGCGCAAGAAGAAGGCGGTCGCCGGAGAGTGACCGGCCGCTGACACGGCGGACGGGCCCGGTACGCGCACCGCGTACCGGGCCCGTCCCTGTTCCCGGACCCCGCCGCCCCGGCCGCCCGCGGGCCCGGGCCCGCGGCCGGCGGCCGGTCGTGGTACCCGCGGTTTTCACCCAGGCCGCGCCGTACGGCAAGATGGGTGTATCTGCCCACCCACTGCTTGCCGGACGGTTTCTCTTGGCTGAGTACATCTACACGATGCGCAAGACGCGCAAGGCGCACGGCGACAAGGTCATCCTCGATGACGTGACGCTGAGCTTCCTGCCCGGTGCGAAGATCGGTGTGGTCGGCCCCAACGGCGCCGGTAAGTCCACCGTGCTCAAGATCATGGCCGGCCTGGAGCAGCCGTCCAACGGCGACGCCTTCCTGTCGCCCGGCTACACGGTCGGCATCCTCCTCCAGGAGCCCCCGCTCGACGAGGACAAGACCGTCCTGGAGAACGTCCAGCTCGGCGTCGCCGAGGTCAAGGGCAAGCTCGACCGGTTCAACGCCATCGCCGAGGAGATGGCCACGAACTACACGGACGAGCTGATGGAGGAGATGGGCAAGCTCCAGGAGGAGCTGGACCACGCCAACGCCTGGGACCTGGACGCCCAGCTGGAGCAGGCGATGGACGCCCTCGGCTGCCCGCCCGCCGACTGGCCCGTCACCAACCTCTCCGGTGGTGAGAAGCGCCGCGTCGCCCTCTGCAAGCTGCTGCTGGAGGCGCCCGACCTGCTCCTCCTCGACGAGCCCACCAACCACCTGGACGCCGAGTCCGTCCAGTGGCTGGAGGCGCACCTCGCCAAGTACGCCGGCACCGTCGTCGCCATCACCCACGACCGGTACTTCCTCGACAACGTGGCCGAGTGGATCCTGGAGCTCGACCGCGGCCGCGCCCACCCCTACGAGGGCAACTACTCCACCTACCTGGAGAACAAGGCCGCGCGCCTCAAGGTCGAGGGCCAGAAGGACGCCAAGCGCCAGAAGCGCCTCAAGGACGAGCTGGAGTGGGTCCGCTCCAACGCCAAGGGCCGGCAGGCCAAGTCCAAGGCCCGTCTCGCCCGTTACGAGGAGATGGCTGCCGAGGCCGACAAGATGCGGAAGCTGGACTTCGAGGAGATCCAGATCCCGCCGGGCCCGCGTCTGGGTTCCGTGGTCGTCGAGGTGAACAACCTCTCCAAGGCGTTCGGCGACAAGGTCCTCATCGACGACCTGTCCTTCACCCTGCCGCGCAACGGCATCGTCGGCGTCATCGGCCCGAACGGCGCCGGCAAGACCACCCTGTTCAAGATGATCCAGGGCCTGGAGACGCCGGACTCCGGCAGCATCAAGGTCGGCGAGACCGTCAAGATCTCCTACGTCGACCAGAGCCGCGCCAACATCGACCCCAAGAAGACGCTGTGGGCCGTCGTCTCCGACGAGCTGGACTACATCAACGTCGGCCAGGTCGAGATGCCGTCCCGCGCCTACGTCAGCGCCTTCGGCTTCAAGGGCCCGGACCAGCAGAAGCCGGCCGGTGTCCTGTCCGGCGGTGAGCGCAACCGCCTCAACCTGGCGCTCACCCTCAAGCAGGGCGGCAACCTGCTCCTCCTCGACGAGCCGACCAACGACCTCGACGTCGAGACCCTGTCCTCCCTGGAGAACGCGCTCCTCGACTTCCCCGGCGCGGCGGTGGTCGTCTCCCACGACCGCTGGTTCCTCGACCGGGTCGCCACGCACATCCTGGCGTACGAGGGCGAGTCCAAGTGGTTCTGGTTCGAGGGCAACTTCGAGTCCTACGAGAAGAACAAGATCGAGCGGCTCGGCCCGGACGCGGCGCGTCCGCACCGCGCCACCTACAAGAAGCTCACCCGGGGCTGAGCAGCCGATGGCCCGCCACATCTACCGCTGCCCCCTGCGCTGGTCGGACATGGACGCCTTCGGGCACGTCAACAACGTCGTCTTCCTGCGGTACCTGGAAGAGGCGCGGATCGACTTCATGTTCCGGCTGGCGCCGGGGGACGGCTCGCCGTCCTTCTCCGGCGGGTCGGTGGTCGCACGCCATGAGATCGACTACGTGCGCCCGCTGGTCCACCGCCACGAGCCCGTGGTGATCGAGTCCTGGGTCACCAAGATCACCGCGGCCTCGCTGACCATCGCGTACGAGGTCAAGGAGGAGAACGACCCGGCCACGGTCTATGTGCGGGCCGCCACGGTCGTGGTGCCCTTCGACCTGGCGGCTCAGCGGCCCCGCCGGATCAGCGCGGAGGAGAAGTCCTTCCTGCTGGAGTACCTCGACGAGGGCGCCGGCGCCCCGAAGGGGAAGGCCGAGCCCGCCGAGGACGCCGTCGCCGCATGACCCCGCCCGTGCCGATGCCCCTACCCGTGCAGAGCCTGCGCCTCGCCGACGCGAGGGAGGCGGACGATCTCGCCGCCTTCCTCGCCCGGCTGATCCACTACGACCGCGCCGCCGCGGTCCGGATGCAGGCCGGCGGGGGCGCGCTCGCGGTGTTCGGCCGGCCGCCGTCGTTCGAGGTGCTGGCCATCCGCACGGCGCGGCTGGCGGAGGCGGTCGCCTTCGACGTGACCGTGTCGGCGGGCGAACTCCTGGAGTCGCTGAGCGGCGCGGAGTGCGCCGTGCCCGGCGAGGTCACCGGCCCGCCGTGGGCCGGGGTCCTGCCGCCGCGCGGCGGCTGGCGCGAACTGCCCGGACTGCCGCAGGTCCGGGAGATGCGCGGCGCGGTGGCGGCGGCCGTCGCCGAGTTCCGCGCGCGGGACGAGGCACTGCCGGACGAACGGCGCACCCGGGCGGAACGGGACCGCATCGGCCGCGAGATCTGGTCCCGCACGGTCGGCGGCACGGGCCTGCCGCTGCGCGCCGTCCACGCGGCCCAGTCGCTGGGCTTCCTGCGGCCGGGCGTCCCCGTCGCCCTGCTGACCTCGGGCACATGGCTCCGCCTGCGCACCCCGTACGGCTCGGTCGCGCTGCGCACGGCCGACCCGTCGTCCGGCCTCGGCGGCCTGGCGGTCACCCCGCGCTGACGGGGCGCAGCTCGCGCCGGGCCCCGCTGACGGGGGGGCCGGTGGCGGTCGGGCCGGGCGCCCGGGGCACGCGGTTCGCGCCGTGCAGCGCGCCCCGACGCGGTCGCCCGGGGCCCACGGGACGTGCACCCGGTCCGGCGGTCCGGTCCGGTCCGGCGGCCCGGTCCGGTCCGGCGGCCCGGTCGGGTCAGGCGTCGCGGTCGGGTCAGGCGTCGCGGTCGTCGTCCGGCCAGACGCCGATGTGGTCCGGTTCCAGCTCCAGGGCGACGCGGTCGCGCATGCCGAGGGCGGCGGTGTAGTCCGCCGGCAACTGGAGGCGCCCGGCCCGGTCCAGCATCGCGTACTCGCGGGCCACCACCGACTCCTGCCCGGTCGCCGCGTCGACCTGCGTGCGGCGCAGGACCTCCGAGGAGGTGCGGCCGTCCCGGATGGCGACCGTGCGGCGGACCTCGTCCGCGACCGCCTGGTCGTGTGTGACGATCACGATCGTCGTGCCCAGCTCCTCGTTCGCCCGCCGGAACGCGGCGAAGACCTGCTCGCCCGTCGCCGAGTCCAGCTCGCCCGTCGGTTCGTCGGCCAGCAGCACCGAGGGGTTGTTCGCCAGGGACACCGCGATCGCCACCCGCTGCTGCTGGCCGCCGGAGAGCTGGGCCGGGCGGTGGTCCGCGTACGCGTCGACCCCCAGCATCCGCAGCAGCTCGTGCGCCCGCTCCGCCTTGGCGCGCCGCCCGCGCGGAGCGCCCCGGCCGCGCAGCTGCATCGGCAGGGCCACGTTCTGCACGGCGGTCAGATAGGGGAGGAGGTTGCGCGCGGTCTGCTGCCAGACGAAGCCGACGACCTCCCGCCGGTAGCGCAGCCGGGCCCCCGCGTCCATCGACAGCAGGTCGCGCCCGGCGACCCGGGCCGCGCCCGCCGTGGGCACGTCGAGGCCCGCGAGGATGTTCATCAGGGTCGACTTGCCGCTGCCCGACGCGCCGACCAGGGCCATCAGCTCGCCCTCCCGCACCAGCAGGTCCAGCCCCTGGAGGGCCTGCACCTCGACGCCGTCCGTGGAGAACACCCGCACCAGCCGGTCGCAGGTGATCAGGGCGTCGTGCCCGTAGGACGGGCGTTCGCGGCGGTCCGCGACGCGCCGTTCCAGGTCCGCGAGGGTCGTCTCGGTCATCGCATGTCTCCTGCCCTGAGTTCCTGCACGGATCCGCGCCGTCCTGCCCACCACGCCTGCACCCCGGCGACCGCGCCCGCCAGCAGCACCACGGCCGCCGCCGGTGCCCCCAGCGACCAGGCGTCCGCCCGCAGCGGCACGGAGCCGAGCGGGGCGACGCCCGGCGCGGCGGCCAGCGCCAGGCGCACCAGGTCCACCCCGGGCGCCAGCAGCACGATCGTCGCCCAGCCGGTGAGCACCCCGCCCGCGGCGGCGAGTGCGGCGGGCGGCAGCGCCTCGGCGGCCAGTAGCCGCCGGCCCTGCCGGGTGGTCAGCCCCATGGTCCGCAACCGGGCCAGCAGTACGGCCCGTTCGGGCGCCGACTGGAGCAGCGACAGCAGCAGTGCGAGGACCGCGTACCCGGCGCCCGCCGCGACGGCCGCCCCGTAGACGCGCTCCGCGCCCGCCTGGAGCGGTGAGTCGGTGAACGCGGCGCGGGCCTCGGACCGCAGCCGTACGGTCAGCTCGCCGTCCGCCGCGGGTCCGCCGCCCGCCTCCCGGGCCGCCGCGCGCAGGGCCGGGCCGTCCACCTCCGCGCCGGTCACCAGCAGGGCGGTGGGGGCGACGCGGGTGAGCCGGGAGCGGTCTACGATCACGAACTCGGCGGCGGTCACCGCCGGGGTCCGCTCCCGCACGGCCGCGACCTCGATCCGGAACTCGCCGGCCACCGCGTCGACCCGGTGCGCGCCCTCACCCAGGTACGCGGCGACCCCGGGCGTGACGACCGCCGGGACGGTGTCGTCGCCCGCCCCGGAGCGCAGGGCGTCCGCCGGGAACGCGCCGAGGTCCAGGGCGCGGGTGAGCGCGGCGTACGCGGCCGGGTCCACGGCGACCAGGGAGACGGCCGGCGGGTCGCCGACGCCGTCGCGCGGCGGCGGCAGGGTCAGCGCGTGCTCGATCTGCGCCGTGGTCACCGACCGCACCCCGGCCGCCTTCCGGACCGCCTCCTCCGCGCCCGGCGGCAGCGCCGTGGAGTCGCGCGGCCCGGTCACCCGGGCGTCCGCGCCGGTCGCCAGCAGGGCGGCCCGGGCCCGGGCGTCGTCGATCCCGGCGAGGACCGCGCCGCCGAACGCGGCCGTGCTCAGCGCCGCCAGCAGGGCCAGCAGGGGCAGCGCGCCCACCGCCGAGGCGCGCCCGGCGCGGGCGAGGGAGAGGAAGCCGACCGCGCCCCGCAGCCGGGCGGCCGGCCGCGCCGCCCAGCGCAGCGGCAGCGGGTACAGCCGCACCAGCACCAGGGCGGCGATCAGGGCGAGGAGGACGGGGGCGGCGCTGACCAGCAGGTCGCCCGCGTCGGAGGTGCCGCGCCGGCGCAGCGCGGTGACCGCGCCGACGGCGAGGACGAGGAGGGTCAGCTCGGCGACGGTCCGCCGCCGGCTCGGCCGGGCCGGCACCAGATCGCTCCGGCCACCGTGGGCGAGCGGTGTCCGGTGCCGGACCACCGCCCGCAGGGGCAGGGCGGCGCAGGCCACGGCGGCCACGGCGGTGGCGGCGAGGACGGCCTGTCCGGCCCGGGCGTCGGGGACGGCGGCGAGGGCGAGGGCGAGGCCGAGGCCCGCGGCGGGCACGGCGACCACGGCCGACTCGGCGAGCAGCCGCCCGCCGATGCCCGCGAGGGAGCCGCCGCGCGAGCGCAGCAGGGCGAGTTCGCTCTCCCGGCGGGCGGCGAACAGGCCGCCGGTCATCGCCAGCACCACCAGGGCGACCGTGCCGACGCCGACGGCGGCGACCGCGACGACCGGCGCGATCGCGGCGCGCATCGACGTGAACTCGGCGAGGAGGCCGTCGAGTTCGGTGGTCACCTCGGCGTTCTCGTCCACGGTCTCCCGCAGCCGGACCAGCCCGGGGCCGTCCTCCAGGGCGGCGATCCGCGCGGTCAGGGCGGGTACGTCGGCGGCGGTGAGGTTCGCGGTGGCGGGGGCGATCCGCCAGTAGGGGCGGGGCGCGCCCTGGGTGCCGAGGAGGGCGGGCGCCGCCTCCGGGGCGATCAGCAGGGCGGCCTTCCAGTAGGTCTGCGGGGTGGGGCCGGTGGTCGCCGCCATGCCGGGGGTGCGGAGCAGGGAGTTGGCCGACCAGTACGCGCCCTGCGGCGAGCGGGGCTCGACCAGTCCGGTGATCCGCACGGAGAGTTGGGCCTCGCCCGGGCCGCCGTCGCCGAGGTGGACGACCCGGCCGACCGTGATGTTCAGCGCCTTCGCGGTCGCGGGCGTGACGACGGCCTCGATCGCCTTGGTGCGGCCGGTGACCGTGCCGCGCACGGCGGGGAGGCGGCCCTCGACGACCTTGGCGTGCTCAGGGAGCCCGGCCTGCGCGGCGAGTGTCAGATGCGGGGGGACGGTCTCGGGTCTGGGGAGCCACCGGTCGGTGCCGAGCAGCGGCTCGGAGGTCTCCACACCGTGCGAGGACTCGGCGGCCACGGCCCGCAGCGGGTCGGCCGGCATGGCGTGCACCCTGCGGTCGACCTCCGCGAGCGGCCCGGGCCGCAGGGCCGCCTCCCGCTCGGCATCGGGCAGCTGGATGCCCGGCCCCGGCGTGGACACCTGCACGGTGCTCCGCACAGCCGGCGCCCCGTCCACGGCGCTCCGCAGCCCATGGTTCTCGTACGCCTGGACGACCCGGGGGAACCCGGCCGCCAGAAACGCGGTGACCAGCACCAGCACGGCGAACGCGGCCCCGGCCCCGGGCGCGGTCCGCAACCGCGTCCCGACCCAGGGCGCGACGGCTCGCCGGGGGCGAACGCGTCCGACCGCGCTCCCTGCGCGGCCCGGGCCCGGCCCGGGGCGGGCGCCGTCCCCGCCTGCGGCGGCGTCGCGGCGGTCGCCGGGCGCGTGCCCGGGACCGGGGGCGTCGGGACGGTCTGCCCGGCCGTCGGGAACGGCCGTCGGGGCCGCGTCGGCCGGGCCCGGTGGGGTACGCGCAGGGTCGGCGCCGTCGCCGGTCGCCATCGCATCGGCGGGGCGGGCGCCGGGCGTGGGGTTCGCACCGGCTCCGTCGGCACCGGCGGCCCGCGCGCAGGGTCCGCCCGGGCGGTGGCCCTGCCGGCCGGAGTCGGCGTCCCCGCCTGCGGCGGCGTCGCGGCGGGCGGGCCCGGCGGAAGGAGCGCCTGCGGTGCCGCCCGCAGGGCCGCTCCGGCGGGCGGCCGGGTCCCCGGCGGGGCGCGGGCCCGGCTCGGCGGCGGGGCGGCCGGGCTCCGGGTGCGGCTCCGGAGCAGGGGTGGTGGGTGGGTGGGCGGTCATGTCAGGTGTCCCCCTGGTGGCGCAGGGTCACCGTCGGGTCCGCCCGGCGGAGGGCGAGGGCGGTGACGGTGAGGAGGGGCAGGGCGGCGACGGCGGTGAGCAGGAGGGCCACGCGGGCGAGGGGGAGTTCGACGAGGACGGGCGGGACGGGCCGGGTCGCCCGGCCGGTGAGGACGATCAGCGGGACCACCGCGCGGGTCAGCAGGGTGCCCAGGGCGACCCCGACCAGCAGGGCGAGCGTCAGCAGGACGCCCTGTTCCGCCGCCACCAGCCGGGCGAGGCGGCGCCGGGGCGTGCCCAGCGCGCGCAGGACCGCGAACTCCGCCGAGCGTTCGCGCAGCGAACCCGCCGCGCTCACCGCGAAGCCGACCGCCGCCAGCGCGGCGGCCACCGCCGCGACCGCCACCAGGGCCGCGCGGGGGCCCGCGCCGAGCGGGTCGTCCAGGAGTTCCGCCGCGTCCTCGTCGCGGACGAGGACCCGCGCGCCGTCCGCCTCCGCCCCGGCCCGCAGCGCGGCCGCGACCTTCCCCGCCTCGCCCGGGCCGGTGTGCAGCCACCACTCGGAGGGCGTGAGCGAGCCGCCGCCGCGCGCGAGCACCTCGTTCACCGTCCGGAAGTCGATCAGCAGCGCCCCGCCGTCCCGGGCCGACTCCTCGGCGCCCGTGGCGCCGGTCGTCGGCAGCCGGCGGACCGTGTCGACCACGGTGACCCGCAGGTCCTGCCCGCCGAAGGTGACGTCCACGCTCTCCCCGCGCGCGGCCCCGGACGCGGCAAGGAACGCGTCCGTGGCCACCGCCGGGATCTCGCGGGCCGCGCGCGGCCGGGCCGCCGCGACCTCGACGGCGAAGTCCGGGGCCGCCGCCGTGAAGCCCCACTGGTCGGTGCCGGCGGGCGCCGGGCGGATGTCGTAGGCGACGCTCAGCGACGCCCCGCCGCGCGGCCCGGCCCGCAGCCTCACGGGCTCCCCGGCGGCCTCGACGCCCATGCTCTCGGTGTAGACGCCGGTCCAGGCGAGCCCGCCCGGGACGGCGACCGGCCGAGGCGACCCGGACCCGCCCGCCGCGCGCACGCCCTCCACCGTCAGCCGGTGCCGCTCGGCGGCCTCGGGCACGGCCGTGTCCAGCAGCCGCAGCCCGGTCAGGGCGAGCGGCCCGGCGGGTGCGCCACGGTCCCCGGAGGGGGTCGCGTCCAGGGCCAGCGTCACCGTGTGCGTCCGCCCGTCGACCGGGACGGTCCCGGCGGACATCCGGTGGGCGATGCCGTAGCGGTCCTCGAACACGGCCACCACCCCGGCCCGGATCCCCGACGGGGACACGCCGCGCGGCGCGCCCTCCGCGGTGATCCGGAGGTCCAGGACGGCACTGCGGGCGCCCTCCGGCAGCGGCAGCCCCGGCCGGGCCGCCGCCTTCGGGCGCAGCGCGGCGAGGACGTCCGCCGGGGCGCGGTCCGCGAGGTCTCCGCGCATCAGCAGGTGCTCGCCCGCCCCGGCGGTGTCCAGGGCCAGCACCGTCGCGGTGTGGTTCCCGGACAGGTTCACGGGCGCCCGGACGGCGGGCGCGGCAGCCCGCACCCCCGGCAGCGCCCCGTACCGCCCCGCGTCCCCCGGCCCGCCCGGACCGGTGTCCACGACCCGTACGGAGGACCCGGACCGGAAGTCCGCCTGGTCCTGCTGCGAACGGTCCCACGAGGCGCTCTGCCCGATGGCGAGCATGCCCATGGCCACCGCCAGGACCAGCAGTAGCACCGGGCCCGCCCCGCGCAGCGGCCGGCGGCTGAGCTGCCACCCGGCGAGCGCGGTCGCCAGACCCCGGCCGCGCGCGGCCCGCCGCTCCGCCAGCCGGGCCACGGGAGGCAGCAGACGCAGCGTCAGGACCGTGCCCGCGAGCAGGGCCAGCGCCGGGGCGGCCACCAGCAGCGGGTCCACCCCGAGGTCGCCCTCCCGGTCGCCGCTGAGCGCCCCGCCGCCCGATGCCCCGGTCTGCCGGTCCAGTTGCCAGAACGCCACTCCCGCGATCGCCAGCAGCGCCAGGTCCCCGCCCGCCCGGACCGCGCCCGGCAGCGCCCGCCCCCGGGCCCGGCGCAGGACCCCGCCCTCACCGGCGGAACCGGCGGAGAGGGCCGGTGCCACCACGGCCGCCGCGCAGCACACCGCGACGGCGAGGGCCACCAGCCACACCTGGGCGAGCGGCGGCTCGCCCAGCCGCAGTCCGCTGTCGCCGAGGACCGAGTGCGCGGCGAGCAGCCGGGTCAGCGGCCCGGCCAGCAGCGGCGCCGCGACCGCCGCCGGCAGCGCCAGCAGCAGCGCCTCCGCGGAGGCGAGCGCCGCGATCCGCCCCCGGGACGCGCCGCGCGCCCGCAGCAGCCCGGTCTCCCCGGCGCGTTCGCTGCTCAGCAGCCGTGCCACCAGCAGCAGGGTGTACCCGGCGAGCACGACCAGCTGGACGGCGACGATCAGCAGGGTGGAGCGGGCCACCAGCAGGGCGCGTTCGCTCTGGGCCAGGACCGTCGGCAGCCCGGTGGTCACCGTGGCGGAGCCCCCGAGGGCGGGCTCCTCGCCGAGCGCCTTCGCCCCCTCGGTGGCCGCCGTGTACAGGGCGCCGATCCGGTCGGTGGTCACGTCCCGGAAGTCCGCGCGGGCCAGCCACGCCTTCTCGCCCGCGGAGGTCCGGCCGGAGGCGAGGACGGCGGGGTCGGCGAGCAGTGGTCCGTAGGTCGTGAAGACGGCCGTGCGCACACCCCGGCCGCCGAGGGGGTCGAGCCGCCAGTACGGGTCCTCCGGGTCGGCGGCCCGGTAGACGCCGGTGACCTCCACCCGCAGCGGCTCGTCGCCGAGCCGGTCGGTGAGGGTCAGGACGGTGCCGGGCGCCAGGCCCAGGAGTTCGGCCGCGGGCTCCGGCACCGCGACCGGCACCGGCCGGCCACCGGCGGCCGGCCCGGGCAGCCGTCCGGCCACGGCCGTCACCCGGCCGGGGTCGACGGCGGCGAGGTGGGTGAGGTCCGGTTCGCCCTTGCGGGCCTCGGGGCTCTGGAGGGAACGCGGCAGCGCGTACGCCCCGGACCGCTCCAGCGAGCGGACGGTGACCGGCAGCCCGCCGAAGGCGGCCCGCGCCCCGCGCGCCACGGCCTCGTCGGCGGCCTCGCGCTCCTTGGGGGTCCGGGCACCGACGACCAGGGCGGTGGACGCGGCCTCGCGGGTGCCGAGGGTGTGGCGCAGCGCGGCGTCGCCGACCGAGCCGGAGAAGGCGGCCAGCGCGGAGAGCACGGCGGTGGTGAGGACGACGGCGAGCAGCGCGGCGGCCAGCAGCAGACGGTGCGCCCGGACGCGCAGCAGTACGAACCCCGTCACGTGTCCCCCACCCCGCCGGTCTCCCCCGAGTGATCCACCCCCGGGCGCCCTGCCGCGGACGCCGTCCCCGGATGCTTTCAGAGGGCACGGTGCCGGGGAAACCGCTTGCGGTCCGACCTTGACCCGATCGTGACCGTTATCCGGCGTGACGCGACCGGATAGTGCGGGAGAGGAGACGGAGGGTCACCGGACGGACACGGAAACGGACACGGGGTGAACTCCCGGTCCCCGGGCGGGGTTCAGTCGGGGGTGTTCACCATCGAGGCGGCGGCGTACGTCATGTAGTCCCAGAGCTGCCGCTCGTGCTCGGGCGCGAGGCCCAACTCGTCGACGGCGTCCCGCATGTGCTTCAGCCAGGCGTCGTGCGCGGCGCGGTCCACGGTGAACGGCGCGTGGCGCATCCGCAGCCGGGGGTGGCCGCGGTTGTCGCTGTAGGTGCGGGGGCCGCCCCAGTACTGCATCAGGAAGAGCACCAGCCGCTCCTCGGCCGGCCCGAGGTCCTCCTCGGGGTACATCGGCCGCAGCAGCGGGTCCTCGGCCACCCCCTGGTAGAAGCGGTGGACGAGGCGTCGAAAGGTCTCCTCGCCGCCGACCTGCTCGTAGAAGGTCTGCTCCTGAAGCGTCCCGCGCGGAATCTCGTTCACCCGTCCATCGTCTCAGACACCCCGGCGGGGGCCGGAAGTCCTGGGTCGTGTCCGGAACGTCCCGCCGTTCGCCCAGAGGGCGGTCTCCCGCGTGACCGCCGGAGTTCGCGCCGACGGCGGGCGCGCAGGACAGTGGACGCATGGGCCAGGGCCGTGGAGAGCGGGAGACCGGCGACCCCTTCGCCGGTGAAGGGGCGGCGGCGCGGGCCGCGCTGGTGCGGGAGATCGTCGCGGACGGCGGTCTGCGCGACCCCGCCTGGCGCGCGGCCTTCGCCGAGGTGCCCCGGCACCTCTTCGTCCCCTGCTACTTCGCCGTCCGGTCCGGCGTCCACGAGCGGATGTGGCGCGAGGACCCCGACCCGGTGCGGCGGGCGGACTGGTTGCACGGGGCCTACCGGGACGGACCCCTCGCCACCCGGCTGCGCGACGGCGACCTGGTCTCGTCCTCCAGCCAGCCCTCGCTGATGGCCCTGATGCTCGACGCCCTCGACCTGCGCACCGGCGACACCGTCCTGGAGATCGGCGCGGGCACCGGCTACAACGCGGCCCTGCTCGCGCACCGCCTCGGCGACGAGGCGGTCACCACGATCGACCTCGACCCCGAGATCACCGAGTCCGCCCGGCGCCACCTGGACGCGGCCGGCTACCACCCGGCCGTGGTCACCGGCGACGGCGCACGGGGCTGTCCGGACCGCGCCCCGTACGACGCGGTCGTCGCCACCTGCACCCTCGCCTCGGTGCCCCACGCCTGGGTCGAGCAGTGCGCGCCGGGCGCCCGGATCCTCGCGCCGCTGTCCACCGGGCTCATCTCGCTGCGGGTGGGCGAGGGCGCCGAGGGGCCGGAGGCCGAGGGGCACTTCCTGCGGACCTCGGCGTACTTCGTGCCGCTGCGCGGTGGGTCCGGGCCAGGCGAGGCGGCGGCCGGGGTGGCCGGACTGCCGCGCCGGGCCGTGCAGAACGACCTGTTCCGGTTCCTGCTTACCCTGACCGACGGCGCCCTCGACCCGCACGAGGCCGTCGCCCTGTGGGAGCGCGAGCACCGCCCGGACCGCAGCCGCTTCGGCGTCACCGTCCGGGGCGGCCGCCAGTGGGCCTGGCTGGACGACCCGCAGGGCCCGTACGTCTGGCCGCTGGACGAGCGGCGGCCCCTGGGCTGAGGGGCCGCCGCCCGGCACCGGCCGGGTGCGTCAGCCGCGCCGCAGGGTGATCGTCGTCCACGCCCCGACGTGCACCCGGTCGCCGTCCTGGAGGGGGACGGGCACATAGGGCTGGATCGGGTCCTCGGCACCGTTGAGCGTGGTGCCGTTGGTGGAGTTCTGGTCGACCACGGCCCAGGTCCCGTCCGGCTGCTGCACCAGCACCGCGTGCTGGTGCGAGACGCCCGGGTCCTCCGGCGGCACCGAGAGGTCGATGTCGGGGGACTCACCGGTGGAGTGCCGGCGGCGGCCGATGGTGACCTGGTTGCCGGTGAGTGGCAGGCGCTGCTCCGGGGAGTACGCGGGCAGGTTGAGCCCGGTCGCCTCGGGGCCGCTGCGCTGCATCATCGCCATGAAGTACTCGCGGTCGGGCCCGATCACGGCCGTCCACTCGTCCCGCGCCGGCTCCGGGAAGTGCGGCGGGGGACCGCCCTGCGTCCCCTGAACCCCCTGGGCTCCCTGCGGCGGGGCCTGCTGGGGGAAGGCGGCGGCGCCCTGCGGCCCCTGCGGCGGACCTCCGAGGCCCTGTGGCCCACCGAGGCCCCCCGGTCCGCCGTGGCTCTGCGGGCCGTGCGGGGCGGGCGGGCCCTGGGGCGCGCCGGGCGGCGGCGGGGACTGGGTGCGCGACGGAGGCGACAGCATCCAGTCGTCACCGCCGCCGTCCGTGTGCTGCGGCGGCGCGGGCGGCGTCGGCTGCGTGTACGCGGGCGGCGGGGCCTGCTGCTGGAACGCCGGCGGGACCGGGGGCTGGCCGGACGGCCCGGACTGCCCGGGCTGCCCGAAGCCGTGCGGCGGCTGCCCGGCGGGCGGGGCCCCGGGGCCGGAGTCCGGGCCGCCGAGGGGTTCGGCCGGCCGGTTCATCTGGGAGGGCCGGGAGCCCTGGTAGTCGAACGGGTCGCGCGGCTGCGGCGGACCCGGGGGCTGCCCGGGACCGGGCGGGGGCCCGGGGTGCCCGTGCGCCGGCGGCGGGCCCTGGTGCGGTCCGCCCTGGTGGGGCGGCGGTCCCTGGTGCGGCGGGGGGCCCGGCGGCATGCCCTGGGACGGGCCCTGCGGCGGGCCGGACTGGAAGCCCGGCGGCAGGTTCAGCCCGCCCTGGGGCGTCTGGGGCGCCGGGGCCAGCGGGGTGTACGAGGTCGCCGTGTTCGTCAGGAAGTTGTACCGGCACTCCTCGCAGAACGGCGCCATCGCCTCACGGGGCGTGCGGCACTGCGGGCAGAGCTCGGCCTGCGCGGTCGCGTGCGGGTCACCGGCGCCGGGGCCGGGCGGGGGACCGGGATAGCCGTAGGCGGGCGGCGGCGGGGGAGGCGGCGGAGGGACGGCTCCGGCGGGAGCACCCGCGCCGGCCATGCGGTGGCCGCAGACCTCGCACCAGTCGTCGGAACCCGACTGGTGTCCGTTCGGGCAGGTCGGCATGTCGGCGCTTCCCCCTCTCCTCCTCCGGCCCACGGGGGCCGGACAGTTCTGCTCCGGTGTGCTCTGAGCTCCGCGGGCTCCGTGAGCCCTGTGCTCCGCACCGCCCCGGACGCTCGGTACGCCGGGCGGGCTCGTGCGCTACTTCTTCACACGGACGGTCTTGGTGGAGCGCGTTTCGAGGGTCATCTCGTCCGCGTCCGCCACCTTCGCCTTCAGTCGCACAGTACCTGTCGCCACATCGACGACGTCCACCACCTTCGAAAGGAGTTTCGCGGTGTCCTCGTTCCCGGACCGGGCCGCGAGCTGCACCGCGCGGCCCAGTTTCGCCGTCGCGCCGTCGAAGTCCCCCGATTTACGGGCCTGGAGGCCCTGCTGGATGACCTGGGCCAGCTCGGCCTGGCCCGTGTAGTGGGCGACCTGCGCGTTGATCGCGGTGGAGGCGGCCAGGTCGTCCGTCCACACCGCCCGCACCAGGCCCTGGGCCAGCACCCGCGGGGTGCCGCCGTCGGCGGCGGGCACGATCAGGGAGGCGCGGGCCGCGAGCATCTCCTGCCCCGTCCCGGCCGCGTTGACCCGGACACAGAGGTGGTAGTCGCGGGACTCGTCGCCCCAGGACCCGGTCGGGTAGTCGCCCGCGCGCGGACCGGCCCCGGTGCGGCGGGCGGTGAGGTCCGCCACGGTGGGCGCGACCTGTTTGACGAAGGCGATCTCCGCGCCGACGGGCGTCCACAGCCGCAGCGCGACGTCCGCGACCTCCTTGCCCATCGCGGTCTCCATCATCGACGTGAAGTCGGCGGCCAGTCCGCCGGGATCGGCGACGATGTCGGCCGTGCCCAGCAGGGCGGCGGCGATACCGGTGACCTCCTTGACCTCCCAGTCGGTGCCCACCCCGCGGGCGTCGCAGGTGAAGCGGCCGGCGCAGGCGTCCAGGGCGGCCCGCAGGTCCTCGGGGGACTCGTGCTCGTTGCGGCCGTCGGTGAGCAGGATGCCGTGGCGGATGGCGACATCGGCGGAGCCGAGCAGCCGGTCGGCGAGCCGCAGCCAGGTGCCGATGGCCGTGCCGCCGCCCGCCTGGAGGCGGCGCAGTGCCTCCTTGGCCCCGGCGCGGGTCGCCGGATCGGCCACCGCCAGGCGGCCGTTGCCGGGGTAGACCTCGACGGCCTTGTGGGTGCCCGCGACGACGGCGAAGGCGACGCCGTCGCGCAGGGTGTCCACGGCGGCGGCCGTGGCGTCCCGTGCGTTGCGCATCTTGGTGGGCGGATAGTCCATCGAGCCCGAGCAGTCGACCATCAGGACGACACCGGCCGAGGGCGCGGAGGGGCCGGGGACGGCGGACGCGGTGGGCGACGCCCCGGCGAACGGTATGCCGCCGGTCGTGCCGCCGCCGGTGGAGGTCACGGTGACGATGGCGTTGACCTCGCGGCCACCCTCCGGGAGGTAGGGGTTCTGGTACACCTCGACCGAGAACTGCGGGACCTGGGACTTCGCGAAAACGGCCATCTGATCGGCTCCTCGTGGCTCCACGGGCGACGTCCCCCGGGGACGTCCGCGGTCGGGCGGACACATACGGGGGACACGGGCGGGACCCGGCCGGGGTGCTCTGCGGTGCGGACGGGTGCGGTGTTCTGCGCTGCGCTGTGCTGCGCTGCTCTGTGGTGTGGTGTGGTGTGGTGTGGTGTGGTCGGGGCGGGGTCCGGCGTCGGCGGCGGACCCCGCCCGGGTCAGGCCCCTCCGGCGACGGGCCCCCGGACGGCGGCCTCCTGGGCTGCGCCCTCCTCGGGCGGCGGCACGGCGAACGGCAGCACGGCCACGGTCACGTTGTCGTGGCCCCCGCTGTCGAGGGCGTGACCGACCAGCGCCCGGGCGCTGTGCAGCGGGCGCAGCGCCGCGTCGGCGGGCACGGCGCGGGCCATGTCCTCCGCGCCCTCGGCGTAGTTCCACAGGCCGTCGGTGCAGACGACCACCACGCCCGGCCGGTCGGGCTTGAACGCGGCGGTGTGCGGCTCCAGTTCGTACGCGTCGGCGCCGAGCCAGCCGGTGATGGCGTGGGCGCGCTCGTCCGCGTACGCCTCGGCCTCGTTCATCAGGCCCGCCGCGACCATCTGGGCGGCCCAGGAGTCGTCCTCGGTGAGCCGGGCGGGCGGGCCGCCGCGGTCGTCCGGCACCCAGTAGGCGCGGCTGTCGCCGACCCAGCCGACGACGAGCAGCCCGGCGGCCGAGACCGCGCCGACGATGGTGCACGCGGGCGCGTTCTGGTGGCGGCCGTGGTCCTCGCCCGCACCGCCCTCGCCCGCCAGGGAGTTGACCGCCTCGGACGCGGCGACGATCGCCTCGTGCATCGCCTGCTGCGGGTGGGTGCCGCGGGGCAGGGCGTCGAGCAGCCGCTCGTTGGCGGCCCGGGCGGCGGCGGCGGACGCCTCGTCCGGGCGGGTCGCCGAGGAGACGCCGTCGCAGACGAACGCGACGACGGCGGGGGAGCCGTCCGGCAGCGCGGTCGAGGAGACGGCGAACGAGTCCTCGTTGCGGTGGTGGCGCAGCCCGCGGTCGCTGACCGCGGCCACCGAACCGAGCTCCTGCTCCATGTGGTCGCGCTCGCGGGGCTGGGCGTGCCCGCAGTTCTCGCAGTACCCGTCGGGATCGACGTGCCCGGCCCGGCACGCGACGCACATCCGCCCCCCGGCCGGGACCTGCGGCCGCGCGGCCCGCGGATCCACGGCGGTCGCCGTCCCCGGCACGGGAGCGGCCAGCTCGAAGTCCCCGGTGGGCGGCGTGTCGTGCCGCACCGCCCCACCGGCCTCCGGGGGCAGGGGGCGCCCGCCCGGCGCCGGAGCGGACACCCGCGCGGGCTCGCCACCCGGCGTCGCCGCGGGCGCGTGCACCGGCCCGGCGGGCTCGGCGCCTGCGGGCAGCGGGGTGCCCGCGGCGGCTGCCGCACCGGCCGCCGGCTGCCGGCCGCCTGCGGGTTCGGCCTGCCCGGCCGGCGGGTACGGCGCGTGCGCGGCCGCTGGGCCCGGCCCGGTGTCAGAGGCCGTCGTACCGGCCGCTGCGGGCTGTCCGTCCGCCCGCAGGGAAGCCGCGTGGGCGGGCTCGTCGCCCGGCGTCGCCGCGGGCGCGTGCACCGGCCCGGAGGACGCCGGAACGGGCGCCGGCCCGGCGGGGGTGTTACCCGGGGCCGGGGGCGAATCGGCGGGCGGGCCACCCGGCACCGCGGGCGGGGTCAGTGGCAGGTCGTCGCCGGCGGAGTCCGTGCCCGGGAGGTCGCCCGGGCGCTGGGTGGGCGGGGACATGCCCGACGTGTCCGTGCCGTCGGCCGCCGGCCACTCCACCGGGGTGCCGATCGGCAGGGTGGGCCGGTCCGGGGAGGGGGCCGGGAGGGCCGACAGGTCGTACCCGCAGGCTCCGCAGAACCGGTCGCCGGATTCGACCGGCTCCTCGCAGCCGGGGCAGGCGCGCCCCTCGGCCGACTGGTGCATCCGCGCCATCAATCACACCCACGTCCGGGGGCGGTAGCGGTTCGCCCGCTCCACCAGCTCCATCCGCTCCTCCCCGTGCTGGGCGAGCCGGGCGAGGACCCGGAAGGAGCGCTCCAGTCCGAAGCGCAGTCCGCGCTCGTCCAGTTCACTGCCGAGCAGCACCGTCGGTGCGCTCGGTCCTGCGGAAGCGGTCGCGGCGGACGGCAGGGCTCCGGGACTTCCGGAGAGTACCCAGTCGAGCGCCGTCCCGAGGACCTCCGTCGCCAGCCGCTCCCGGCGCACCGCGTCGAGACCGAAGCCGGCCAGCCCCTCGACCTGTGCCGCCGCGGCCACCAGGTCGTGCAGCAGCGGTTCCCGCGGGCCCCGGCCGCGCAGCCGGGAGCGGACCGCCGCCACCCGTGCGGCCGTGTAGTGGATCGACGCCTCCGGGACCGACTCCAGGGTGCGCACGGCCCCCTCCCGGTCCCCGGCCGCGATCTGCACCCGGGCGAGCGCGAACGCGGCGCTCACATAGGACGGATCGGTCGTCCACACCAGCCGGTAGTAGTCCGCCGCGTTGTCCAGCTGGCCGAGCACCTCCGCGCACAGGCCCAGCGCGAGCTTCGGCGCGCACTCGCCGGGGAACGCGTCGTACACCGCGTCGAAGGACAGGGCCGCGGACTCGTGGTCGCCGGTCACCAGGGCCGTGACGCCCCGGTACCAGACGACCCGCCAGTCGTCCGGATGACTGCTCTTCAGCGTGGCCACCACCCGCACCGCCGAGGCCGTGTCGCCGGTCTCCAGCCGGGCGCGCAGCTCGCGCAGCAGGGTCTCCGTCGAGGAGGGGGCGCCGTGCAGGGCGGCGATCAGCTCGGCCGGGGCCGCGGCCATCAGGCCCGCCAGGAAACCGGCGTTGGGGTCGTTCGGGTCCACCCGGGGGACGGGCAGGGCCAGTACGGCGGCCCGGACGTCCGGCGTGGCCGGCTGCCGCCCGGTGGCCGGGGACGGGGCCGGGGAGAGGCCCGGTGGCGCACCGGCGGTGCCGGGCGCGCGCTGCGCGGGCACGCCCGGCAGACCGCCCCGCCTCCGCGCCCCCGCGCCGTCCCGCCCGGCGGCCCGGGAGCCCAGCGCGGAGACCTCCCCCGCCCGCTCCTCGAACAGCACCGTGTCCGGCACCCGCAGTTCCGGGCCGAAGAGGGTCGACATCGCCGGCCGTGGCCGGCCCGTCTGCATCGCGACGACCTCGCGCAGCACCCCGGTGAGCTGCTCGGCCATCTCCTGCGCCGAGGCGAACCGCCGCGCCGGGTCCGGGTCCGTCGCCCGCACCAGCAGCCGGTAGAACGACTCGTACGCCCGGAACACCGGGATGTTCTCCGGGTCGGGCAGGGAGTCCGTGAAGAGGGTCGTGTAGCCCTGGAAGTCGAAGGTGAGCACCGCGAGCGTCCGCGCGACCGTGTAGAGGTCGGAGGCCACGGACGGGCCGACCTCGGCGACCTCCGGCGCCTGGTAGCCGACCGTGCCGTAGATCGCCGACTCCTCGTCGTCCATCCGGCGGACCGCGCCCATGTCGATCAGCTTCAGCTGGTCCTGCTGCTGGATCGCGTTGTCGACCTTGAAGTCGCAGTACAGGAGGTTGCGGCTGTGGAGATGGCCGAGTGCCTCCAGGGCCTCGATGCCGTACGCGCACGCCTGCTCCACCGGCAGCGGGTCGCGCCGGCCGTCCGGGCCCCGGCGCGCGTTCGCGATCTCCTTCAGGGACTTGCCGCCCACGTACTCCATGACGATGTAGCCGTCGAGGGAGCCGGTGCGCTGGTCGAGGTGCTCCACGAAGTTGTAGATGCGGACGATGTTGGAGTGCTCGATCTCGGCGAGGAAGCGCCGTTCGGAGATCGCGGCCGCCATGGCGTCCTGGTCGCCCGTGTCCAGCAGGCCCTTGAGGACCACCCAGCGGTCGGAGACCGCGCGGTCCACCGCCAGGTACACCCAGCCCAGGCCGCCGTGCGCCAGGCAGCCCACCACCTCGTACTGGCCGTGCACGATGTCGCCGGCCTTCAGCTTGGGCACGAAGGAGTACGGGTGGCCGCAGCGGGTGCAGAAACCCTCGGTGCGGCCGGGCCGTTCACCACGGGTGCGGCCCACCGGCGCCCCGCAGTCGGAGCGGGAGCAGAACCGCTTGCGCTCCGGGACCTCCGGGTTCGCCATGACCGCAGACTGCGGGTCGGGCCGGGGCACGTCCGGGACGGCGACCAGCCCCGCGCCCAGCCGGTGCCGCCCGGACGCGGTCGTCGAGGAGCCCGAACTGCGCACGGACACCGAACGGGACGAGGTACTGCTCCCCGTCAGCGAGCGCGAGAGGCGGCCGGAGACCGAACGGCGGGAGGACGAGGAGCGGGCCGACGCCCGGGAGGAGCGCGAGCTGCCGCGCGCGGACGAGGAGCCGCGCCCGCCGGCCGCGATACCGGTCGGCGGGGAGGACACCATGCCGGTGGCGGACACCACGGGCGCCAGCCCGCAGGTGTCGCAGTACAGCTCGCCGCCGCCCATGTCCTCGTAGGAGCCACCGCAGCCGGGGCGCTGGCAGGTGCCGTTCTCGCTCATGAGTCCCCCCTGCGGTCCTCGGGCGCGGGCCCGGCCGCTCTCGGCGCGACCACCTCGGCGACCGCGTACTGGTAGCGCAGGACCGCCTGTTCGGCGGCGCGCAGGTCGCACGGCGCGCTCCACAGCATGCGCCGGGCCGCGTCGTACCGTTCGATCAGCAGGGGGTCCTCCGCGGTGCCGTGCCGGGCCGCCTTCGCCTTGTACGCGTCGAGCCGGCCGCGCAGCTCCGCGCGGACGGCGAGCGGCGCGGTGACGGCGGTCAGCGACTCGCGGGCACGGTGCAGTTCGTCCTCCGCCTCCCGCTCCAGGGACTCCAGCAGCGGGGAGAGCCGGTGCCACTGGGCATGCCGGCGGAACTCGGCGGCGGTGGCCAGCCGTTCCTGGAGGACGGTCGGCGGGCCGCTGACGGCGGGGACCTCGGAGGCGGCTATCTTCGCCAGCACCTCGCCGCGCGCGGCCCGGGCCTCGCTCAGGGTGCGGTCCGCCCGGGAGAGCACGTCCCGCAGCCGGATCAGCCGCTCCTCGGAGTCCTGGCGGACCCCGAGCACGGCCTCGATCTCCCGGCGGACCTCCTCCAGGGCACGGGCCGCCCGGTCGTAGCGGCCGGTGTCGGGCCGGCCGCCGCCGGGGGCGGAGCTGCCGGGCGCGGGGCGCCAGAACGCCAGCGGGTCGGAGAGCACCTCGGCCCGCAGCGCGGTCAGCTCCTCGGTGATGGACTCCAGTTCGTCGCCCGCGGGGTGTTCGCCGGGGCGGACCCCGACCGAGTGGGCGAGGGAGCGGGTGCGGCGCAGCTCGGCGGCGAGCAGGTCGATCCGGGCGGGCAGGGCCGACCAGACGGCGTCCGCGGTGATGATGGTGTCCAGCGAGCTCGCGTACAGCTCGTTCATCCGGGCGACCAGCTCCTGGAGGGTGAACTCCTCGGCCAGCTTCGCCGGTCCGGTCAGGGACGGGCCGGGGTGGGCCGCGGCCGGGCCGGGCACGGTGACGCTGCGGCCGCGCAGCCGCTCGGTCAGCTCGACCAGGTCCTCGCGGCTGGACCAGCGGCGGCGGGCGCGCAGCTCACGCAGCCCGGTGAGGGCCGCGGTGTAGGCGTCGAAGTACGTCCACAGCAGGGTGATCGACTGCTCGGCCGCCGCCCAGCGCTCCTTGGTGGCGCCGGTCAGCTCGGCCCCTTCGAGGAGCCGGCGGCCGGCGTGCTCCTGGAGCGCGAGGAGGGAGGTCTCGACCGCCTCGTGCTCGGCGCCGAGCCGCGCCAGGGCGCGGTCCGCCTCGTCCCGGTCCATCACCGGCCCGTGGGGTGTCCCCGCAGGGTCCGGGAAGGGGCCCGCGACTCCCATCGATCACCTCTCCGTCCGTGCGGGCCCGCTGCCCGCCCCGCCTGCCGTCCTGCCGTACGCCGTGCCGTGCGCCGCGCCCCCGAGCCCTATCCGTCCCGGTACTTGGGCTGCGGCGGGCCGCTGATCCCGGGCAGGTCGGCCTTGAGCCACTTGTCGTACGCGGTGGCCCAGGCCCCCTTCCGGTACTCCTCCAGCACCCGGTTCACCCGGCGCACCAGGTCGTCCTTGCCGAGCTTGGTGGCGACCCCGTAGTACTCGGTGGTGAACGGCTTGTCGCCCTTCAGCTCGATCGACGGGTCCTGCGCGGCCTGCCCGGCGGCCAGGGCGTTGTCCGTGACGATCGCGTCCACCAGGCCGAGCTGGAGCCGGACCAGGCAGTCGAGCTGGTTCGGCACCGTGAGCAGGTCCTCGTCCCCGGGCCGCCCGTCGCGCTCGTCCTGGAAGACCGCGCCGAAGCTGTTCTTCTCCAGGGCCTCGTACGCCGTGGACCCCTCGGCGGAGCAGACCCGCTTGCCCGCCAGGCTCTCGTCGTACCCCGTGATCGGGGAGCTCTTGGGCGCCAGGACCTGCTGGCCCGCCTGGAAGTAGGCGGTGGAGAAGGCGACCTGCTCGATACGGCTGCAGCTGATCGTCATGGTGCGCACCACGATGTCCACCCGGCCGCTCTCCAGCGCGGGGATGCGCTGGTTGGTCGGTATCGCGCGGAAGATGACCGCGTCCGGGCTGCCGAGGATGTCCTGGGCTATGGCGCGGGCCAGGTCGATGTCGAAGCCCTCCAGGTCGGACGGCTGGTCCGGCCCCTCGGCGGGCTTGCGGTAGCCCCAGCGGTAGCTGTTCTGGTCGACGCCGACGATGAGCTTGCCGCGCTCCTTGATGGCGTCGATGTTCGGTCCGCCGGCCGCGGAGGGCCGCAGGGACGCCTCCGGGTCCTCGCAGTCGTCCGCCCGCTGCGGCGCGGGCGCGCCCTGTGCGGCCGGTCCGGTGCTCAGGGCGTCCGCCGCACCGTGGGACAGCGGCAGCAGGGTGGCGGCGGCCGTCAGCGCGCAGGCGGCGGCCATCGCGGCGACGCCGCCCCAGCCGCGCAGCCCGCGCCGCCGCGGCCGGCCGGCCGTGCCGTGGTCCTCCATCGCTCGCCTCCCCTCCCTCACCGGTACTCCGACAGTCTGCGGTTGATGCCGAGGATCGCGGCGACCGCGCCCAGCACGGCCAGCAGCGCGGCGCCGGCGGCCAGCCCGGTCAGGGCCGCGCGCCCGCCCTTCGCCGCCTCGGTGAACTCCCGCTGCTCGTGCTCCAGGGCCTGGGCGAGCGCCGCGTCCACCGCGTCGAAGGACTCGGTGGTGGAGCCCTCGGCGCCGATCACCTTGCGCAGCGCGCCCTCGTAGTCGCCGCCCTGGTCGGCGCGGGTGACCTCGGCGTGGCGCTCCTGCCAGTCGCCGACCGCCCGTATCGCCTGCTCGACGGGGCGGCGGCCCTCGTCGTCGTCCGCGTGGCGCAGGGCCAGCTCCAGGGAGTCGTCCAGCCAGCCCATGGTCTGGCCGTACTCCGCCGCGTACTTGTCGTCCTTGCCGTCGTCGGTGAGGACGGCGCCGCGGGCGACCAGGGTGAGGTTCTCGTTGGCGCGGGCCTGGAGGGCGTTGATCCGGGCCTCGTTGAGGACGTTCAACGAGCGCTGGGCGTGCACCTCGGCGTCGTTCAGCCGGGCGCTCGCGAGGGCCTGGGCGCCGGTCATCCACAGCAGGACCAGGGCCCCGGCGACGGTGGCGGCGAGCAGCCCGTGGTTGAAGACGCGGTTGGTGCGGCGGTAGTTGCGCCGCTGGGCCCAGCCGAGGACGGAGAGGGCGAGGACCCCGGTGGCCACCGACAGCAGCGGCCAGAAGCGGGCGTCGTCGTAGTCCGCCTGCAGCCGGTAGGACTCGGCGCGGTGGAGCTTCTGCGCGGCGGGCAGCAGATCCCGGGTCATCAGGTCGTTCGCGTACCGCAGATAGGCGCCGCCGAGGGGGCGGCCGAGGCGGTTGTTGGCGCGGGCGGTCTCGATCAGGCCCGTGTACCGGGGCAGATGCTCGTTGAGATAGGCGATCTGGCGGCCGGACTCGCTGGTGGCGTCGGTGTGCGTGGCCGCGGTGACCAGCAGCCGGGAGGCGCGGGCGATGTCCTGCTCGTACCGCTTCTTGACGGCGGCGGGCTCCTCGGCGCCGGCCAGGAAGCCGGTGGAGGCGGCCGTGTTGGCGTCGGCGAGGGAGCGGTAGACCGAGGCGGCGTCCTGGCTGAGCGGCTGGCTGCGCTCCACCACGTCGTGCGCGGCGGAGGCCCGGTCGGAGACCTCGAAGGCGGTGACGGCGCCGAACACGACCATCAGCGCGGCGAGTACGGCGCCGATGATCTGGAGCCGGCCCGGCTCGGTGGTCGCGGCGGCGCGCAGCCGCCGGCGGAACTCCGCCCAGGGGCCCGGCCCCTGGACGGGATCGCCCGGCGGGCGCGCGGGCGCGGGCACGGCGGCGGGGGGCGGCGCAGGCGCCGCGCCCACGCTCGGCGGGTGTGTCACGAGACCTCTCCCCCTCGGTCGCTGACGGCCCGCCCCCCGGCGGGTCCTGGGATGACTCCCGGCCAGCAGTATGGCCGCAGGGGACTCCTTCACACCACAATTGACTGGATCTTGTTCCTCGCCCGGCACCGGCGGCGACCGCCGTCGTGCCAGGTCCGACTCCCCACCGCGTCCCCACAGTGAATACGTGCGCCGCGCGCGCCCGGTTCCCGCCGAACGGGTGAATCCAGCCGGGGTTCCGCGGGTCCGCGGGAACCGGTGGCCGGGACCCGAGGGTCCCGGCCGGGCCCCGACCCGGGCCGCCGGGGTGCCCGGGCGTCCCGGGCCCCGGCCAGCGACCGCAGCCCGGCCCCGGCGGCCGGGCGGCTCGCTGCCCCCCGAGTACCGGCTCCGGGCCCAGCGCCGGGAGGCCGGGACTTCGTCGGGCCGCCGAGCACCGTCCTCGGCGGCCCGGAGCCCTGGGCCCCTGCCCCGGGAGGCCGGGACTTCACCGGGTAGCCGAGGGCTGATTCTCGGCGCGGGCCCCAAACCGGCTCCAGGCCCCCGGCGCCCCAGAGCTCCGGAGGCCGGCCCGGCAACCCGCCCCGAGGGGCCGGGACTTCATCGGGTCGCCGAAGGCCGACCCCCGACCGGGCCCGGAATCCGGGCTGCCGAGCACCGCCCCCGGCAGCCCGGGCCCCCGGGGGCGGTGCTCGGCCCCGAGACCGGGGCCCCGGCCGGCGACCGCAGCCCGGCTCCGGCGGTCCGGGGCCCTTGCTCCGAGAGGCTGGGACTTCACCGCGTCGCTGGGGGCGACTCTCGGCGCGGACCCCAACCCGCCCCAGACCCTTGGCGACCCGGCCCCCGGAGCCCGGGTCCGCCCGAGCCGGCCCCAGAAGCCTGGGCCCGAGAACCGGCTCCGGCCCGTCAGCACCGGCCCCGGGCCCGCCCGGCTACCGCAGCGGCCCTGGCGGGACCGGCCCCGGGGGGCCGGGACTTCATCGGGCCGCCGAAGGCCGCCCTCGGCGCGGGCGCCCAGCCCGGCCCCGCCGGCCGGGCACCCGGGGGCCCGGCCCCGGTGGCCCCGGCCCCGGTGGCCCGGGGCACCCGCCGAGCACCGGCCCCCGGGCCGGCCCCGGCGGGGGCACCCGGGAGACCGGCCCCCCGAGCACCCGGCCCCCGGCCGGCCCCCGCTCACCCCCCGTAGCGCGCCCGCAGCACCCCCGCCGCCCCCGGCCCCGCCCCCGTGCGGTCGAGGCCCAGCAGGGCCGCGCCCAGCACCGGCGGGGCCGTCACCACCCGCACCACCGCTTTGGGGGCCCGCAGCGCCAGTAGTTCGGTGAGGTCGGTGTCCAACTGCGGGTGGCGGGCGGCGAGGACGCTGCCGCCCAGGACCAGTGGCACCACCTCGTCCAGGAGTTCCAGCCGCCGCAGCGCGACCACGGCCATGGCGACGACCTCCTCCGCCTGCCGCCGCACCAGCGACCGTGCCACCGGGTCCCCGGCCGCGCTCGTGGCGAACAGCACCGGCACCAGCTCGTGCCGCCGGGCGAACGGCACCCGTCCCAGGTGCAGCGCCTCGATCAGCTCCCGCATCGAGCCCAGCCCGAAGTGCGCCGGCAGCTCCCGTGCCAGGGCCGACGCCTCGCCCCGCCCGTCCTCGGCCCGTGCCGCGCACCACAGCGCCTCGTCGGCGAGCCCGCCGCCCCCGCCCCAGTCGCCGGAGATCTTCCCGATCGCCGGGAACCGGGCGGTGCGCCCGTCGGGCAGCATGCCCACGCAGTTGATGCCCGCCCCGCAGACCACCGCGACCCCGCGCGGCTCGTCCACCCCGGCCCGCAGCACCGCGAAGGTGTCGTTGCGGACCTCGGTGGTGCGGCCCCAGCCCCGCGCGTGCACGGCGGCGGTCAACTCGGCTTCCTCCACGGGCAGATCCGCGTTGGCCAGGGCCGCCGAGACGTGCTCGGCCCCGTCGACCGGCGTCCCCGCCGCCCGCGCGGCGGCCAGCGCCCCGCCGACCGCCTCCGCGAGCACGTCCACGGCCGCCGCCACCCCGGCCACCGGCGGCTGGAAGCCCCCCGCCCGCCCGGTGCCCAGCACCGTGCCGTCGGCGGCGACGAGGGCCGCGTCGGTCTTGCTGTTCCCCGCGTCCAGGGCGAGGACCGCGGCTCTCAGGCCCACGTCAGATGCTCCCGGTTGTGTGCGATCAGACGGTCCGTCAGCCGGTCCGCGTACGCGTACTGGCCGATCAGCGGATGCGCGAGCAGGGCGGCGAACACCCGCTCCCGGCCGCCGTGCAGGGCCGCCCGCAGCGCCAGGTCCTCGTACGCGGTCACATTCGCGATCAGCCCCGCGTACAGCGGGTCGAGCGGGGCCACCGGCAGCGGGGCGGCGCCCTCGCGGCCCACCCGGGCCTGCACCTCGACCACCGCGTCGTCCGGCAGGAAGGGCAGCGTGCCCCGGTTGAGGGTGTTCACCACCTGCACCGGGCTGCCGCCTCCGCCGAGCAGCGCCGCCGCGAGGTCCACGGCGGCCTCCGAGTAGAACGCCCCGCCCCGCTTGGCCAGCAGCTCCGGCTTCTCGTCCAGGGCCGGGTCCGCGTACATCTCCAGGAGCCGCTTCTCCATGGCCGCGACCTCGGCGGCCCGCGAGGGCTTGGTGCGCAGCTCCGCCACCACCTCGTCGTGCGCGTAGAAGTAGCGCAGGTAGTAGGAGGGGATCACGCCGAGCCGGTCCAGCAGGGCGCGGGGCAGGCGCAGATCGGCGGCCACGGTCTCGCCGTGCTCGGCGAGCAGCTTCGGCAGGACGTCGGCGCCGTCGGGTCCGCCGATGCGGACGCCGGTCTCCCAGGTGAGGTGGTTCAGTCCGACGTGCTCCAGGTGCACATCGGCGGGCCGCACATCGAGGAGCTTCGCGAACTTGCGCTGGAGGCCGATGGCCACGTTGCACAGCCCGACCGCCTTGTGCCCGGCGGCCAGCAGGGCGCGGGTGACGATGCCGACCGGGTTGGTGAAGTCGATGATCCAGGCGTCCGGACTGGCCCGGCGCACCCGTTCGGCGATGTCCAGGACGACGGGGACGGTCCGCAGCGCCTTGGCCAGCCCGCCCGCGCCGGTGGTCTCCTGGCCGACGCAGCCGCACTCCAGGGGCCAGGTCTCGTCCTGCTCGCGGGCCGCCTGCCCGCCGACGCGCAGCTGGAGGAGGACCGCGTCCGCGCCGTCCACGCCCGCGTCCAGGTCGGCGGTGGTGGTGATCCGGCCGGGGTGGGCCTGCCGGGCGAAGATCCGCCGGGCGAGGCCGCCGACCAGCTCCAGCCGGTGGGCGTCCGGGTCGATCAGGACCAGTTCGGTGATCGGCAGGGTGGCGCACATCCGCGCGAAGCCGTCGATCAGCTCGGGGGTGTAGGTGGAACCGCCCCCCACTACAGCGAGTTTCATGAGCCCTCAGCCCTTCACTCCGGTCAGTGTGACGCCCTCGATGAAGGCCTTTTGCGCGAAGAAGAAGACCACGATCACCGGCGCCATGATCAGAACGGTGGCGGCCATGGTCAGGTTCCAGTCGGTCTGGTGGGCGCCCTTGAAGGACTCCAGGCCGTAGCTCAGGGTCCAGGCGGCCGGGTTCTCGGAGGCGTAGATCTGCGGTCCGAAGTAGTCGTTCCAGCAGTAGAAGAAGTGGAACAGGGCGACGGCGGCGATGGCCGGCCGCGCCATCGGCAGCACGATCGTCACCATGGTGCGGAACTCGCCGCAGCCGTCGATGCGCGCCGCCTCCGTGTACTCCTTCGGGATGGTCAGCAGGAACTGCCGCAGCAGGAAGATGGTGAACGCGTTGCCGAAGGCGAACGGGACGATCAGCGGCCACAAGGTCCCGGCCAGGTCGAGCTGCCTGGCCCAGAACAGGTACATCGGGACCACGACCACCTGCGGCGGCAGCATCATCATCGCGACGACCAGCATCGTCGCCAGGCCCCGGCCCCGGAAGCGGAACTTCGCCAGGGCGTAGGCGACGGGGATGCTGGAGCCGACCGCGAGGACGGTGCCGAGGCCCGCGTAGAGCAGGGTGTTGCGCCACCAGGTCAGGAAGCCGGGGGTCTCCCAGACCGCCGCGAAGTTGCCCCATTCCCAGGTGTGCGGCCACAACTCCCGGGTCAGGGCCTGCTCGTCGCTCATCACGGCGGTGAGGAAGACGAAGACGAAGGGCAGCAGGAAGAAGAGCGCGGCGGCGACGGCGAGGGAGTGGACCGCGATCCACTCCAGGACCGCCCGGCGCCGGGCCGCCGGCCGGCCGCCGGGAGCGGGGCGGGTGGCGCCACGGCCCGGCCGGGGCCGGACGGGCGCGGGTGTCACGGTGCTGGTCACGGGTCAGTCCTCCGCCAGGTGGAAGCCGCCGCGCCGCCGCATCAGCAGCGCCGTGAACGCCATCGCCAGGGCGAACAGCACCAGGGCGACGACACAGGCCGCCCCGGTGTCGAAGCGCTGGAAACCCAGGTTGTAGACGGTCTGCGGCACGGTGAGGGTGGAGCGGTCCGGGTAGCCGGGCTCGAACTGCTGCCCGGAGCCGCCGATGACGCCGCTGGCGACCTTCGCCGCCACGATCGGCTCCGTGTAGTACTGCATGGTCGCGATCACACCCGTGACCACGGCGAACAGCACCACGGGCGAGATGTTCGGCAGGGTGATGTGCCGGAACCGCTGCCAGGGCCCGACGCCGTCGAGTTCGGCCGCCTCGTACTGGTCCTTCGGCACGTCCAGGAGCGAGGCCATGAAGATCACCATCAGGTCGCCGATGCCCCACAGCGCCAGCAGGGTCAGGGACGGCTTGGCCCAGGCCGGGTCGGTGAACCAGCCGGGCGCCGGCAGACCGGCCCGTTCCAGGATCGTGTTCACCGGCCCGGTACCGGGGTTGAGCAGGAAGACGAAGGACATGGTCGCGGCGACCGGCGGGGCGAGACAGGGCAGATAGAACAGGGTCCGGAAGAGCCCGGCGCCCGATTTGATCCGCGTCACCAGCAGCCCGACGCCCAGCCCGAACAGCACCCGCAGGGACACCATCACGGCGACCAGCCACAGGGTGTTGCGCAGCGCGGGCCAGAAGAAGGGGTAGTCGGTGAGGACGTACTCCCAGTTCTTCAGCCCCACCCAGGCCGGCGGCGCGAAACCGTCGTACTTCATGAAGGAGAAGTAGACGGTCGACAGCAGCGGGTACGCGAAGAAGACGGCGAACCCGATCAGCCAGGGCGACAGGAAGGCGAGGGTCCGCAGCGCCGACCGGCGGCGCCGGGCCCGCAGCCCCGGGGAGACCGGCCCCGGGGCGGTGGGGCCCTTGGCGGTCGGGCCGACGGCGGTGGCGGCGGCCATCAGCGCGCCTGCTCGTTGTCCTTGTCGACCTGCGCGTCGGCCCTGCGCAGCGCCGCGCCGAGGTCCTTCTCCCGCCCCGCCTCGTACCGCACCGCGAGGTCCTGGGCGGTCAGCAGGAACGCTCCGCCGTTGACGGAGGAGGGGGCGTGGGAGCTCCTGGGGTGCTGGGCGATGTCGACGAAGGTCCGGTACAGCGGGTCGTCGTTGAGCTTCGGGGAGGCCAGCGCCGCCCTGGTGGAGGGCACGTTGTGGATGGCGTTGGCGAAGGAGACCACCGCGTCGGTGTCGGTGGACAGGTACTTCACCAGCTCCCAGGCCGCGTTCTGCTTCTGGCTGACCCGGGCGATACCGAGGATGGTCCCCGAGAGGTAGCCCTTGCCGTAGTCGGCCGCCTGGTCGTCGGGGACGGGGAAGGGCGCCGAGCCGATCTCGAAGTCCAGCTTCGCGTCGGTGGCCATCTTGCCGCGCCACTCGCCGTCGAGCTGCATCGCCACCTGCCCGGTGTGGAACGGGTGCTTGGGGCCCCACTCGTCGCCCAGCGAGGTGCGGAACCGGTTCAGCCTCTGGTGCCCGCCCAGCTCGTCGACGAGGTTCTTCTGCCAGGTCAGCAGCTCGGTGACGGCCGGGTCGGAGGCGAGGGCGGACTTGCCGTCCGCGTCCAGGTAGCGCACCCCGAACTGGGAGGCGTAGTGCTCGAAGGTCGTCTCGTAGCCCTGGAAGCTCGGCATGAAGCCCAGCCGTTCGAAGCCGTCCCCCTTGGGCCTGGTGAGCTTCTTCACCGCCGCGTCGAACTCGGAGAGGGTCTTGGGCGGGGCGGTGATCCCGGCCTCGGCGAAGGCCGTCTTGTTGTAGTAGAGCCCGTACGCGTCGCCGAGCAGCGGCACCGCGCAGCGCCTGCCCTCGTGCTCGGTGTAGCGGGCCATCTGCGGCAGGAAGGTCTTCGCGGGGTCGATGCCCGCCTTGTCGAGGAAGGGCTTCAGATCGGCGAGGGCGCCGGTGGCGCAGAAGCGGCCCACATTGTCGGTGGTGAAGGAGGAGACGACGTCGGGGGCGTTGGAACCCCCGGCGCGCAGGGCCTGGTTGAGCTTGTCGTCGGTGATGCCCTTGACGACCTCGACCCGGATGTTCGGGTGCTTGTCCTCGAAGCTCCGGATGTTCGTCTCGATGGCGGCGACCTCGCCGGGGGAGGACCAGCCGTGCCAGAAGGTCAGGGTGGTCCGGGCCTTGGGGTCGTCGGCCGCGCCGCTGCCGGCCGGACCCGTACAGGCGGTGGCGAGGAGGGCTGTCGCGGCCGCCGCGACGAGGGCGGCGGCCGTCTTCCTGCGGTGCACGGGCATGGCGGTGTCTCCCGGTGACAGAAAGGGGGGATGGGGCGGGGCTTTCGGCGGGCGGAGCGGGGACTTACGCGGGCGGGGCGGGGAGTTCAGCGGGCGGTGTCGAAGACCTCGTCGCGGGTGGCGGCGAGCGCGGTCTCCAGGGCGCCGCGCAGCACCGGGCCGTGCCGCACCGACCCGGGGACCAGCTTCGGCCGGGGCGCGGCCAGCTCGGTGAGCTCGGCCCGCACCCGGGTGAGCAGCGGCTCCCCGCCGGCGGCGATCACCTCGCCGGCGAGGACGACGAGCTCCGGGTCGAGCACCGCGACCAGCGAGGCGAGACCGGTCGCGAGGCCGGTGGCATAGGCGTCGAGCAGGGCGCCCGGGGCGCCGGTGTCCGCCTCGGCGGCGCGGGCGAGCAGGGCGGCGGCCACCTCGGCGTGCGGGCCGCCGCCCACGTCCCCGATGCCGAGGTCCCGGGCGATCCGGGGGAGGACCTGGGCGCCGGCCAGTTCCTGGAAGCCGCCGCTGTTGGCCTTGGCGACCTGCCGGACCAGGGGCGCGCCGGGCACCGGCAGGAAGCCGACCTCGCCCGCGCCGCCGGTGAAGCCCCGGTGCAGCCGGCCGCCGATGACGACGGCGGCGCCGAGGCCCTCCTCGTTCCACAGCAGCACGAAGTTCTCGTGGCCGCGGGCGGCCCCGAGGCGCTGCTCGGCGACGGCGACCAGGTTGACGTCGTTCTCGTACTCGACGGGCATCGGCAGGGCCGCGGCCAGCTCGTCGAGCAGGGTGGGGGAGTGCCAGCCGGGCAGGTGGGAGGCGTAGCGCAGCCGTCCGGTGGACGGGTCGAAGGCGCCCGGGGTGCCGACCACCAGGCGGTGGACGTCGGCGCGGGTGACGCCGGCCGCCTTGACGGCCCCGTCGAGGGCCTCGGTCACCTGGCGCACCACACTGTCCGCGCGCCGCCCGGGGGTGGCCAGCTCGAACTCCCCGGCGACCGCGCCGGTGACGTCGGCGACGGCGGCCCGGATGCGCAGCGGGGTCACGTCGAGCCCGGCGGCGTACGCGGCGCGGGGGTTGACCGCGTAGAGCTGGGCGCTGGGGCCGGGCCGTCCCTCGGTGGTGCCGGTGACGACGACGAGCCCCGCGGCCTCCAGCCGGGCGAGCAGCTGGGAGGCGGTGGGCTTGGACAGACCGGTGAGCTTGCCGATCCGGGTCCGGGACAGGGGGCCGTGCTCCAGCAGCAGATCGAGCGCGGCCCGGTCGTTCATGGCGCGCAGGACCCGGGGGGTCCCGGGGGTGGTACCGGCCATGGTGCTCTCCCTGTCCGAGTGCGCCGGGAGAGCCCGATGCACTGTTAGGAAACTTTCCTATTCGATGAGGGGGAAGGTACGGCGCACCGCCCGGCCCCGTCAATGGCAAACGCCCCCCGGACAACCGAAGGGTTGTCCGGGGGGCGTCCTGAGGTAGCCCTCGGGCTGCCGTGCTCCTGCCCTACTCCGCCTTGCCCTACTTCGACAGGGACGGCGGCGGTATCGGCGACGCCGCCATGGACTGCGGGGAGGTCTGCGAGGCGAACGCGGACGGCGCGGCCATCCCGGCCGTCGGGTCGGCCGGGGCCTCCTCGGTGGCCTGCTGCGGCAGCCCGCCGACGATCCGGATGCCCGCCGCGTCGAAGGCCCGCTTGATCCGCCAGCGCAGCTCCCGCTCCACCCCGAGGGCCTTGCCCGGCATGGTCTTGCCCGCGACGCGGAAGGTCATCGAGTCCATCAGCACCTCGGTCAGGCCCAGCACCTCGATCGGGCCCCACAACTGCTCGTTCCACGGCTCGGCCTTCGCCAGGTCGTCCGCGACCTCGGAGATCACGGACTTGACCTTGTCCAGGTCCTCGCCGGAGCCGACGGTGACGTCCACGGCGGCGGTCGCCCAGCCCTGGCTGAGGTTCCCGATCCGCTTGATCTCGCCGTTGCGGACGTACCAGATCTCCCCGTTGTCGCCGCGCAGCTTGGTCACCCGCAGCCCGACCTCGATGACCTCGCCGGACGCCACGCCCGCGTCGATCGAGTCACCGACCCCGTACTGGTCCTCCATGATCATGAACACGCCGGAGAGGAAGTCCGTGACCAGGTTGCGCGCGCCGAAACCGATCGCCACACCCGCGACACCGGCGGAGGCGAGCAGGGGCGCCAGATTGATGTTGAACGCGCCCAGGACCATCAGGCCCGCGGTCCCCAGGATCAGGAAGGACGCGATCGAGCGCAGCACCGAGCCGATGGCCTCCGAGCGCTGCCGGCGCCGCTCGGCGTTGACCAGCAGACCGCCCAGGGCGGTGCCCTCCACGGCCTGCGCGGACCGGTTCATCCGGTCTATGAGCTTGGTCAGCGCGCGGCGCACCAGCATCCGCAGGGTCAGGGCCACGGCGAGGATCAGCGCGATCCGCAGTCCCGTGTTCAGCCAGTCGGCCCAGTTCTGCTCCACCCACCCCGCGGCGTCCGTCGCTCTCTTGGCGGCTTCGTCGAGGGTGACGGGAGGGGTCGTGGGGTCGGCGTCCGCGCCGACGGCGGACCAGAACGCGGTCACGAGGGGAACCTCCAGGGCGTGTAAAGGCGAGCGTCGACAAGGCTAACGGCGACCGGAGGCCCTACCGGCGCGTTCGCGCCGCCAAGAGACAAGGCTCACGACACGGGAAGAAAAGGGGCGGAACCATCTGTGGTGGAAAACACCTCCGGCCCGTTACACGGACGTGGTGGCGTTCCGAGGCGCCATGAGGCGAAACTGAAGGGAGATCGTCCCGGCGCGAGCCACGCGCCGCCGGCGTACAAGGAGGCATCCGTGCCGCATGTCCTGGTCCTCAACGCGTCGTACGAGCCGCTCGGCGTCGTACCGCTCCGCCGCGCGCTCGTCCTCGTCCTCGAGAACAAGGCCCTCTGTCTGGAGGAGTCCGGCGCCTTCCTGCACAGTGCGACCCGTGTCGTCGCCGCGCCCAGTGTGGTCCGGCTCAAACGGTTCGTCCGGGTCCCCTACCGGGGGCCCGTTCCTCTTACCCGCAAAGCGCTCTTCGCCCGCGACGGCGGGCGCTGCATGTACTGCGGTGGCGTCGCAACCAGCGTCGACCATGTCGTTCCGCGCAGTCGCGGGGGGCAGCACGCCTGGGACAACGTGGTGGCGGCCTGCCGCCGCTGCAACCACGTCAAGGCGGACCGGCACCTGAGGGAACTCGGCTGGCACCTGCGCCACCAGCCCGCCCCGCCGAGCGGCCTCGCCTGGCGCATCATCGGCACGGGCCACCGCGACCCGCGCTGGCTCCCCTACCTCCAGCCCTACGGCGCGGACGACGCGATGGCCCGCATCGACGGCGTCTCCGCGTAGCGCGGCTCCCGCCGCGTCTTTCCGGGCCCGCGTGGCCCGGGCCGCACCTTCAGCCCCCGCCGCGGCGGGGGCGTTCGCCTTGGCGGGCGCGGGGCGCCCCTGCCCAGGGGGCGTTGGCCGGGACGGGCGTGTGATGGCGGGCCGCGCCCACCGGCGCCGGCGCCCGTGCGGGGGCGCTTGCCGTACCGGCGCGCCGCGCCCCCTGACGCGCCGCCGGCACCGGAGCCCCGCCCCCAGGGGTGCCTCTGCCCAGGCGGGGGCGTTCACATCGGCGGGCTGCGCCCGCCGGGGGCGCCCACCGTGTGCCCTGTCGCCGCACCGGTTCCGGCCGGCGGGCGCGGGCTGCCCCGCGCGGAGCCGGGACGCCGGATTGCCGCGCGCCGAGTGCGCATCCCCGCGTTCCGGACGCACCCGGTCGGCGCCGCATGGCCGGCGTGCCCCGGCCCGTCCCGGTCGCCCGACCCGCTCGGCTTCGCCGGGCCGGCCCCGCCGCTGCCAGGGCGGGGGCCGGTGGCTCCCACCCCGCGCGGCCCCGCGGGCCCGGCCCCGGCCCGGCCGGTCGCCCGGATGTCGGGGCCTGCGCCCGCCGATGGACGCGGGACGCCCCGCCGACGCGGGGCGTTCGCCGTGGCGGGTGGCGGGTGGCGGAGCCCGCGGCCGACCGCCCTGGCCCCCTGGCCAACGCGCCCCGGCGCACGCCCCCGCGGGGCCTGCGGGCCCGGTCAGTCCGGCCCGGTCAGTCCGGCCTTTCGGCCGGCTCCGCCGGCCTCTGCGGAGCGACCGCGTACGCCTCCGCCGAGAAGAGGGAGTAGCCGTACTCCGTCGCCCGCTCGTCGCCCTGGACGCGCAGGAAGCGGGTGTCCTTCGCGTCGATGCCCACCGCTTCGCGGCCGCCCCGGCCGTCCGTCACCGTGGCCGCCGTGCGCCAGACGCGTCCGTCCGCGGAGACCTGTATGCGGTACTTCGTCGCGTACGCGTCCTGCCAGTGCAGGACGACCCGGCCGAGGTGCTCGGGGCGGGGGAGTTCCACCTGCCACCACGCGCTCGGGCCGGCCGCCGAGGACCAGCGGGTGGTGGCGTCGCCGTCCACCGCCGCCGACGCCGGGAGGTCCGCGGTCTCCTCGCTCGACGCGGAGACCGACGCCCCCGGGGCCCGGGCCACGTCCGGCCCCGCCGTGCGCGGGGAGGCGCGGACCGTCAACGTGCCCTCCTGCCCGGCGAAGGAGAGCGGCACCTCGTACTCGCCGGCCGGGGTGCCCTCCGGGACCGTGACCTCCACCGGGACGGTGGTCCGCAGCCCGCGCGGCACCGTGGTGCGCTCCGGGACCTTGACCTCGATGCCCTTGGGCGGCTTCGCCGTGAGCGCCCCCTGCACCTCGCCCGGCCGCCGGGCGGTCAGCTCGACCCCGGTACGGCCCGGCGCGCCGCCGATCTCCGCCTCGGTCCGGGGCCGCTCCAGGGCCAGCCCGGCGGCGGGCTCGTCCGCGAACCAGGGGACCAGCGCGCGGACCGGCACCGTCTCGCCCTCGTCCGCCGAGACCCGAAGCCCGTCCACGCTCAGCCCGCCCGTGTCCGTCTGGGTCCAGCCGTCCGCCGACAGCGGGGCGAGCCGCCGCCAGCCCTCGCCCGGCACATGGCCCTCGACCCAGCCCCGGGACGCGGCGGCGGGCTCGGTCATCGCCGTGACCTCGGCCACCGGACGCGGCCGGGGCAGCCGCACCTCACCCGTGCCGGACCCCGCCCGGTCGGCACCCGTCCACGCCCGGGACTCCTTGGCCGCCCGCTCCAGGAACGCGTCCAGCACGCCCTTGCCCACCGTGGCCCGGCTGCCCGCGATCCGGTCCCGGACCGGCTCCAGCGCCAGCGAGGCCCGCCAGGCCGCCCGCCCGTCCCCGGCCGACTGGGACCGGAGCATGTCGACGGCCAGCTCGCCCGCCGTGCCGTGGCGCGCCAACTGGTCCAGCCAGGGGCGCGACTCGCGCGCCAGCGACCCGCCGTCGACCTCCCGCAGCCGCGCCGGCGCCTCCCGCATCGCGGTGAACGCCTTGCGCAGCTCGGCCGCCGACCGCTCCCGGGCACCGGCGTCCCCGGCGGCGCGGGCCGCCCAGAACGCGTCCAGCAGTGGCCGCAGATACGCGGACTCGGCGTCGGGGGAGAGGATCGACGACGCGCCGTTCCCGGCCAGCACAGCCAGCGCCTCGCGTGCCGCCCGGTCCCCGCCCGCCAGCTCGTCCAGGGCGGCCCGCCAGGACTCCCCGGGCCGGTACCCGCGAGGGTTCCACGCGTAGTCCGCGGCCGTGAACAGCGGTACGCGGGAGGCCGACGCCTGCTCCATCGCGTTGGCCAGCAGCACCGCCGAGCCGGTGGCCACCGCCGGGTCCCGGCCGGTCAGCGGGCCGAGGAAGAGCCGGTCCTGCGCGTAGTCGTTGATCGGGTAGTTGTCCATGGTGACCAGCGGGCGGTCGTCGAACGCCCGCCGCACACCGGCGAGTTCACCGCCGGTGATGGTGCGCGGCACCACCCCGACGCCCGTCCACGCCACCCGCACCCCGTCCGCCAGCGCGCCCGCGAGGGCGGTGCGGTACTCGGTGGCGCCGTCCTGGTAGTACTCGGTCGGCATCACCGACAGCGCCTCCGCGCCCGGGTGACGGTCCGCCAGATGGCGCGCGACGGTGTTGGCGACCCGTGCCTGCGCCTTCGCCGCCGCCTCCGGCCCGGAACCGAAGGTCTCCGCGTCCCGGTCGCAGTGCCACTCGGTGTAGCTGACGTCCTGGAACTGGAGCTGGAACGCCCGGAACCCGAGCGCCCACATCGCGTCGATCTTGCGGGTCAGCGCCCTGACGTCGCCGTCGTCGGACAGGCACATCGACTGCGCGGGCGCGACCGCCCACGCGAGGGTGACATGGTTGCTCCGGGCCCGCTCGGCCAGCGCCCGGAACTCGGCGCGCTGCGCGGCCGGGTACGGCTCGCGCCACATCGACTGGCGGTACAGGTCGTCGCCCGCCGCGTAGAGGTAGCGGTTCTGCTTGGTGCGGCCCAGGAAGTCCAGCTGGGCCAGGCGCTGTTCCCGTGTCCAGGGGCGGCCGTAGAAGCCCTCGGTGATCCCGCGCACGGCGGTGCCGGGCCAGTCGCGCACCACCACGCCCGGCACGGCGGCGCCCCCGTCTCCGTCACCGGCGACGAGCTGACGCAGGGTCTGGGCGCCGTGGAAGAGGCCGTCCTCACCGGCGCCGTCGAGGGCGATCGTGCCGCGGCCGTCCACCGCGCCCACCGCCAGGCGGTAGCCGCCCGCGGGCAGGTCGCCGCGCTCCGGGGCGCGCAGGGCGCGCAGCGCCGCGGCCGCCTGTGGGCCGCCGACGCGCACCAGCACACCGCGGCCGGGCAGCCCCTCGTGCACGGTGCGCACCCCGGACTGCCGCAGCAGCTCCCGCACCAGGGCGACCGTGTGCGGATCGGCGTCCGGGGCGGCGGCGAGGGTCGCCTCCGCACCCAGCCGCACGGGCGCGTGGGCGGTACGCAGGGACTGCGGGCGGGGCCAGACGGACGGCGCCGCGGACGCGTCCCGGCCGTCGGCGCGGACCAGAGGGGCGGTGGTGTGCGCCTCGGGGGCGGTGCGCGGCTCGGGCGGGGGCGTCGTGGGGGCCGACGGATCGGCCGTCGCGCTCGACGCGCCGGTCAGCAGGCCGCCGATGACCGCCGCCGCGACGGCCGCGGCCGTGCGCCTCGTTGCTGCGTGCCGCACGCCCCTCTCCCCTCTGCCGCGCCGTACCCGTGCCGGCGGGTCCCGCCCTTGCCGCACGGTCGGCTGCGAGCCCACCACCACGACCGCGAGGGTGTCAATGCGCGTGGTCGTTGTGCACCTTTATGCCGGATGTGGTGGATGATCGGGGCGGAGTCCGTCGTCAGGTGTCTGCCGACGGGACGGCGAACGCTCTGTGACCCGGGTCACGTTGGCCGATCGTGTACGTCTGCGGTCGCGCCGGCTGGGTAGGCCCCCCATGACCGTTCACGACCGTTCACGTCCCGCTTGGAGTGATTCACCGTGGCCGTATCCGCGAACCTGCTGCTCGACGCGCTGTCCAAACAGGTCCCGGCGCAGCAGACGCAGATCCCGACCCTCTGCCCGCTCGCGCCCGACGCCCCCCTCACCGCCGAGCCGCCGCTCGCCTATGACGCGCCGCTGACCAGCGAGCCGCCCCTGGCCCACACCACCCCCCTGACCAGCGAGCCGCCGCTCGCCGACCTCGCGCCCCTGACCAGCGAGCCCACCGCCCCGGCCACGGCGGGCGGCGGCGACAGCGCGGGATTCTGAGGCTTCTCGTATGGATCGTGACCGGGTGGACGGTGACCGCGCCCGCGCGCCCCGCGCCCACGTGACGCGCCCCGGCGTGAACGGGGCCCGCGTGGCCCGGGCCCGCGTGCGCCCCGCCCCCGTCACCCGTTCGGGCCGCCCCGCCGTCGACGGCCCGCTCCGCCGCGCGATAGCGGCACCGGAGTCCGCTCACCGACCCGGCCTGATCCGAACGAGAGACCACGAGGAGTCCGCATGGGCCTTGCCCGGCTCGCCGCGCTGCACGGCGTCGCCACCACGTTCTCGCCGTCCGCGGGAGTGACGCAGACGGTCCCGGACGACACCGTCGCCGCCGTCCTCGCCGCGCTCGGGGTCGACGCCGCCACACCCGAGGCGGTGGCGGCGTCCCTCGACCGTGCGGAGCGGACGGCCGCCGAGCGGCTGCTGCCGCCGACCGTCGTCCTCTGGCGGAACCCGCCCGGCCCCGACGCCCCGGCCGGAGCCGCGCCCCCCGGTCTCCCCGCCGCGCTCACCGCCCTGCCCGCCGGCACCGTCCTCCGGGTCACCACGGAGGACGGCGGGGCCCGCACCCTCCCGCCCCTGGCTCCCGCCACACCGCCCGCCCCCGCCGCGCCCCGCGCCGGACGGGTGCGCGGGGCCCTGCGGAAGCCCGCCCCCGCCGACGCGGACACCACGGACGGGACCGCGGCCGGGGCCGACGGCGCCTGGGCGGCCCTCCCGTACGGGGTGCACCGCGTCGAGGCCGTCACGCCCGACGGACGCCGGGGGGACGCGGTCCTGGTCGTCGCGCCGAGCCGGGCCCCCGCGCCCGGCCGCCGCTCGCACGGCTTCCTCGTCCAGCTCTACTCCCTCCTCTCCGCGCGCTCCTGGGGCATGGGCGACCTGGGGGACCTCGCCGAACTCGCCGCCTGGTCCGGACGTTCCCTCGGTGCGTCCTTCGTTCAGGTGAACCCGTTGCACGCGGGCGTCCCGGGCGCCCCCAGCGATCCGTCCCCGTACCGCCCCTCCTCCCGGCGCTTCCCCGACCCGGTGCATCTGCGGATCGAGGACGTCCCCGAGTACGGCCACGCCGACCCGAGGCAGCGCGAGCGGCTGGAGGAGCTGCGGGAGAAGGCCGCCGAGCTGCGCGAGTCCGTGCTGCGCAAGGGCGCGCTGATCGACCGGGACGCCGTCTGGGAGCTGAAGCGCGAGGCCCTGGAGATCCTGCACACCGTCCCGCTCGGGCCCGGCCGGCACGCCGCCTACTGCGACTTCCTCGCCGAGCAGGGCCGCGCCCTGGAGGACCACGCCCTGTGGTGCGCCCTCGCCGAGGTGCACGGCCCCGAGTGGGGCGCCTGGCCCGAGCCGCTGCGCGACCCCCGTTCCCCCGAGTCCGCGCGGGCCCGGGGCGAGCTGACCGAGCGGGTGGATTTCCACTGCCGGCTGGCCTGGCTGACGGACGCCCAGCTCGCCGCCGCCGACCGGGCCGCGCGCGAGGCCGGTATGGGCGTGGGCGTCGTCCACGACCTCGCCGTGGGCGTGCACCCGGGCGGGGCCGACGCCTGGGCGCAGCAGGACGTGTTCGCCGCGGGCATGTCCGTCGGCGCCCCGCCGGACGCCTTCAACGCGCACGGCCAGGACTGGGGCCTGCCGCCCTGGCGCCCCGACGCCCTCGCCGCGGCGGAGTTCGCGCCCTACCGGGGCCTGCTGCGGGGGGTGCTGCGCAACGCGGGCGCGCTCCGGATCGACCACGTCATGGGCCTGTTCCGGCTCTGGTGGGTGCCGCAGGGGCAGCCGCCGACCCACGGCACCTATGTCCGCTACGACGCCGAGGCCATGCTCGCGGTCCTGGTCCTGGAGGCGCACCGGGCCGGGGCCGTCGTCATAGGAGAGGACCTCGGCACGGTCGAACCGGGCGTCCGGGAGGCCCTGTCGGCGCGCGGTGTCCTCGGCACCTCGGTGCTCTGGTTCGAACGCGACTGGGCGGGCGACGGGCGGCCGCTGGCGCCGGAACGCTGGCGGGAGGGGTGCGTCGCGACCGCCACCACCCACGACCTGCCGTCCACCGCGGCCCGGCTCACCGGCGACCACGTGGAACTGCGCCACCGCCTCGGCCTGCTGGCCCGCACCCTGGAGGAGGAGCGCGCCGAGGACACGGCCGATGTGCGCGAGTGGCTGGACCTCCTGGAGCGGGACGGCCTGCTGCCGGAGGGCGCGGCGGACGAGGAGGGCGGCATCCGCGCCGTCTACCGGTACCTGCTGCGCACCCCGGCCCGGATGGTCGGCGTCTGGCTGCCGGACGCGGTCGGCGACCGGCGTCCGCAGAACCTGCCGGGCACCTGGGACCAGTACCCGAACTGGCGGCTGCCCGTCGCGGACGACGAGGGCCGCCCGGTGTCCCTGGAGGACCTGGCCGCCTCGCCCCGGCTGCACCGGCTCCTGGACGTCTTCACGGGCGACGCGGACCCGGCTCCCGGCGCTGGCCCGGACCCGGTTCCGGCCCCTGCCGCCGCCGGCCCCGGGGCCCCTACGGCACCCCCGGGCGCGCGGCCGTGACGGGCGTTCGCTACGTTGGCACCGTGGACAAGAAGAACGCCTTGCGCGCCGGCGCCCTCGCGGCCGGTACGACGCTGATGATGCTGCTCATGTCGTCCCCCGCGCTCGCGCTCACCCGCGACGACGGCGACGACCCGGGTACCGGCCTGAGCGTGGCCGAGACGCTGGGCCTGTTCGTGATCGCGCCGATCGTGCTGTTCGTGGTGATCACCGGACTGGTGATGGTGCTCGACAAGTCCAGGAAGACGAGCTGACCCCCGGGCTCTGACCCCTGCCTTCGGGGCGCCCCGGGTGCGTGCACACGCACCCGGGGCGCCCCTTTGGCGTGCGCGGGCCCGGTGCGACCGTTCAGCCTTCCTCCGCACAGCCGCCGCCACTGGCCGGCGCCCGGCCGCACACCGACCCGGTTGCCGTCTCGCCATCTGGTTTCACTTTCCGCAACCATGAACGTAATCTGAAAGTGCAAGATCGCGGAGCACCGGAGAAGGGGGCGTTCATGGGGCAGGAAGCAGACCGTGCGGAGCAGTTGAGGGCCATCGAGGAGGCGCCGGTCCTGGCCCGCCCGGCCGGGATCCGGGAGCGGCTCATCGGTCCGCTCTCGGCGGCGGCGCTCTTCGCGGTCGCCGTGACCGCCGCGGCGAACCGGATTCCGCTCCTCGTCGGGTGCCTCGCCCTGGCCGTGCTCTTCGGGATCGTGCTGGGCTGGCGCTGGTTCCACCTCGGGGCGCCGGGGCGCAGGCCGCACACCAAGGTCGAGGAGAGCGTCTCGCTGCTGGCGGTCGTGACTTCGGCCTTCCCCGGCGCGAAGCTCCTCTGGGACAACCCCGCGCCCCTGCCCGACGCGCTCGCCGCGGCCACCGTCCCCGCCGCCGCCCTGCTGGCGTACCTCGTCCTGCGTTGGCGGCGTTGACATGCCCGAGCAGCCGAGAGCCAGACTCTCGACCGTGATGCACTCGCCCAACCGCCTCGCGATCCTGGGAGCCCTGCGCCACGTCCAGCAGGCCGACTTCGCCGACCTCCAGGGGGCCCTGGGCCTGTCGACCCCCGAACTGTCACGGCAGCTGGGCATCCTGGAGAAGGACGACCTGATCGAGATCGCCAAGTTCCGCGAACGCCGCCACGCGGTCACCCGCGTCCGCCTCTCCCCGGCCGGCCGGGAACGCTTCGAGGAGTACCTGACGGAACTGCGGTGCATCGTCCGGGCCGAGATTCCATAGACGCGCGAGCGGCCGCCGCCCCCTCAGGCCGCGCGCCCCGCGCCGCAGTCGGCGCGGTGGGATTCCGGGCGGGGGGTCGGGACGAGGTTCCACCACCAGTCGACGGCGGGGATGCCGAGGGGGTGGTGGCGGGCGTCGGTCGGGGTGGTGGTGAAGGACGGGGGGAGGTCGGCGGGGTCGTCCGGGGTGGTGTAGCGGACGGAGGTGATGCCCCAGTCCTGGGCGCCGCGGATGAAGCTGGAGAGGCCGGCGACGTACTGGCGGAGCTGGGGGCTGCCCTGGCGGGAGAGGCGGTCGGCGAGGCGGGTGTAGAGGCACATCACGCGGTCGCGCTGGGCGATGGCGGTGCGCAGGGCCTGTTGCGGGGAGCAGCCCTCGTGCTCCTCCAGGACGCGCAGGGCGTTGAGCCAGTAGCCGGAGCCCCGGCGTTCCTTGTGGTGGGAGAAGATGTCGTTGTCCCAGGTGATGACGAAGGACGCCATCTCGGCGGCGGCCCGCACCGGGGTGCTGTCGCGTTCGTGGGGCTGGAGTTCGTAGCCGTGGCCCATCTCCAGCATCGGCAGGACCACGGAGGTGGCGCCGTCGTAGAGGCGCATCAGGGTGTAGTCGTTGAGGGTGGGCACGGTGCCCGCGCGGCGGTGGGCCGCCTCCCAGACGACGGAGAAGAAGTATTCGCGCAGGGCGTCCACCCAGCGGGCCGTCTGGCCGGGGGTGCCGTAGCGGTCGACGCGCAGGCGCAGGTCGCGCAGCCCGGCCGCGAGGGGGTCGTCGAGGAGCATCGGGGCCTCGGGATTCTGCGCGACGCGGATCAGCCGGTGCAGCAGGCCGGCCAACTCGCCCGGCCGGTGGCCCAGTTCGCCCTCCTCGCAGTGGCCGTCGTCGACCCCGAAGAGCCACAGGACGAAGTCCGCGAGGAGGGAGACGACCTCCTCGCGGCCCTCGGGGAGGATCCGCGCCGAGAAGGTGCCGATGTCCTGCGTCACCAGCTTGGCCCGCAGGCTCTCCGAGCCGATCCGGAAGGTCTCCGCCCAGGCCGCGGTCTGGACGTCTATGTCCGCGTGGCGGGGGTGGATGGCCGGGGGTATGGGGGTGAAGATCGGTGGAACGGTCAGCTCGGGCTCCACGGCGGCGGCCTTCCTCTCGATGCGGGTGCGACGCGTCAACACCGTTGTCACAAGCGCAACTTGCACCTCAGAGTGATCAACTATTGCGCATCGTACTCAGCCACCGTGGCCGATCCAACGGGACGATTCCCCGGCGAATCGGGCGGCACCGGACAGGTGGTGTCCGGAAACGGCCGCGCCGTGCGGTGAGAGGGAGGGGAAGAGCGTGCGGTGAGAGGGAGGGAAGGGCGGGTGCCGGGGGCGGCACCCGCCGTGTCAGACCGCCTGCTGCGCCGTCGCCAGCGACTGCAGATACCGCATCAGCGCCATCAGCACGTCCCGGCTCGACGTCCGCGACCGCGCGTCGCACAGCACGATCGGCACCGAGTCCGGCAGGTCCAGCGCACCCCGCAGCTCCTCCACGGGGTAACCCGGCGCGTCCGGGAAGGAGTTGACGGCCACCACGAACGGCACCCCGCGCTCCTCCAGCCGCCCGATGACGTCGAAGCTGACCTCCAGCCGGCGGGTGTCGACCAGCACCACCGCGCCGAGGGCCCCCTCGAAGAGCCCGCGCCACAGGAACCAGAAGCGTTCCTGCCCCGGGGTGCCGAAGAGGTACAGCACCAGCTCCTCGTTGATGCTGATGCGGCCGAAGTCCATCGCGACCGTCGTCGAGGTCTTGCGCTCGACCCCGGCGATGTCGTCCACACCGACGCCCGCCTGGGTCATCGTCTCCTCGGTCGTCAGCGGGCGGATCTCGCTGACCGAGCCGACCAGGGTCGTCTTTCCGACGCCGAAGCCGCCCACGATGACCACCTTGACGGCGGCCGTGGCGGTCGTCGGCAGCACGTCCTCGCTCCGCGGCCCGAGAGGCTGCTCAGAGCTTTTGAAGTCCATCGATCACTGCCTCAATCAAAGCGCGGTCGGGGAGGGAGGCCGCCCGGACGGGTGCGCGGGCGAGCACCCTGTCCTCGGCCAGAAGGTCGCTGAGCAGCACGGTGACCACACTCACCGGCAGACTCAGATACGCGGAGATCTCGGCCACCGACAACGGCGCCTGGCAGATCCTGATGATCGCCGCGTGCTCCGGCTGCATGCCGGGCTTCGGCCCCGACCTGGCCACGATCAGCGTGACCAGGTCTAATGAGGCCGGTACGGAGGAGCCGCTGCGGCCGCCCGTGATCACGTACAGCCGCTCGGGACTGGTCTCCTCCCAGTCCGCGCCCGCGTCGCTCACGCGGTCTGCCCGTCGTGCCGGGGCGGCGTGCTCAGGTGCTCTCCGATCCGCAGTACGAGGTCGCGCATGCGCTGGCCCATCAGTCCGGCGTCGACGCCCTCGTCCGCCAGCACGGCGAGGTAGGCGCCGGCCCCGGCGGCCATCAGATAGAAGAAGCCGCCGTCCATCTCGATCACGACGAGCCTCATCCGGCCCTCGCCGCTGGGGAGTTCGGCGGCCACCGCGCCCGCGAGGCTCTGCAGGCCGGCGCAGGCGGCGGCCAGCCGGTCGGCGGTGTCGTCGTCCGCCCCGTACTGGGCCATGCGCAGGCCGTCGGCGGACAGGACGACGACGTTCCGGGTCTGGGGGACGCCCTCCGCCAGGTCCTTGAGCATCCAGTCCATGTTGCTGTGATGGGACTGCCGCTGAATCATGGCTGCTCGTTTCCGTTGCTCGTCTGGTTCGTCTGGGGGGTCTCACCGGACAGGCCGCTCTGGAACGCGGACAGCCACAGACCCGGCTGTACCGCCGGCTCCGGGTCCGGTGCGGTCGGGGGAGGTGCGGCGCCGTCGGCGGCGAGCGCGGGCGCGGTCGCCCGCGTCTTGCGGCGGCGCTGGGGCAGCCCGCCCGCGGTCCGCTCGGTCACCAGGGGGACCTCCTCCTCCGTGGGAAGCGGCGCGGTGGGCCCGGTGACGGGACGGGGCCGGGCCTCCGGAGCGGCGTACGCGGCGGGGGCGGCGACCGCCGCGGGGGCGGCCGGCACGGCGGAGGCGGACGCGCGGGGACCGGAGACGGTGCCGATACCGTGCGCGAGGCCGGTGGCCGACGCGGTGGTGGTGATCAGGTCCTGCGGCACCACGAGGACGGCGCGCACACCGCCGTACGCCGAGGACCGCAGCGAGACCTGGAAGCCGTACGCCTGCGCCAGCCGGCCGACCACCGCGAGGCCCAGCCGGGGGGTCTCGCCGAGGTCGTTGACGTCGATGCCCTGCTGCGCCTGGCGCAGCATGCGCTCGGCCCGGCCCCGGGCCTCCTCGCTCATGCTGACGCCGCCGTCCTCGATCTCGACGGCGATGCCCGACTGCACGTCCACCGCGGTCAGATGGACCCTGGTCTGCGGCGGCGAGTAGCGGGTGGCGTTGTCCAGCAGCTCGGACAGCGCGTGGATCAGCGGCTCGACGGCCGTGCCGACGACGGCGACCTCGGAGACCGTGTGCAGCTCGACGCGCTGGTAGTCGATGATCCGGGACATCGCGCCGCGCATCACGCTGTACAGCGGGACGGCCTTGCTCCACTGGCGTCCGGGGCGCGCCCCGCCGAGCACGGCGATGGAGTCGGCGAGCCGGCCGATCAGTGCGGTGCCGTGGTCGATGCGGAGCAGATCGCCGAAGACCTCGGGGGTCCGGCCGTGCCGGTCCTCCATCTCCCGCAGCTCTTGGGCCTGCTGGTGGACGATGGCCTGCACGCGGCGGGCGATGTTCACGAAGGCGCGCTGCGCGGACTCGCGCAGGTCCTCCTCGGCGCTCACCGCGTCGACCACCGAGCGGAGGACCGCCTGGTGCTCGGGGGAGGTGTCGAGACCGGCGAGGACGTCCTCGGTGAAGGCTCCCCTGCGCAGGTCCGCCACCACCCGGGGCAGCAGTTCACCGGCGAGGCGGCTGGTCTCGGCGGTGCGGCGGGCGAGTTCCGCCTCCTGCGCGGCGGATCTGGCGTGCAGCTCGGCGATCCTGCGGCCCCGCCGCGCGGTCTCGGCGCAGGCGGCGGCGACCGCGACGACGGCCACCGCGCAGACGATCGCCACCGGCGTCCGGGCCGCGTCGGACACGAGCAGGGCGGCCGCGACCGCGCCCGCGACCGTCACGGCGACGGGCAGCTGCCACACGAGGCCGGATCCCGGCCCGGTGGCCCGGGCCGCCGTTCCCTGTCGAACCATCAGCATCCTCAGACTCAGAATCGAACGGGAAAGATCATATGAAACGACGGGCGGGAGCATATCCCGCTCCGCGCAAGGGTGTTGACCACGGGGCGCTGAACTGGCGCGTTGCGCCGGGCGGAAACGCAAGGAGGCGGGGGGGGGGGGGGGGGGGCGCGCCCGGCCCCCCCCCCCCCCGCCCGCCCCCCCCCCCCCCCCCCCCCGGCCGCCCCCCCCCCCCCCCCCCCC
>NZ_JBEXXN010000046.1:0-55931 GCF_040630445.1 Streptomyces sp. NPDC005805 | reverse complement strand
CCAGATCGGCTCGAAGAGGGTGTTGGCGAACCGCAGCGCCAGGATGTTCTGGACCGTCTCCTTGCCCAGGTAGTGGTCGATCCGGAAGACCTCGTGCGGCGGGAAGACCTCGTGCACGACCTGGTTGAGCTCCTTGGCGCTCTCCAGGTTGTGGCCGAACGGCTTCTCGATGACCGCGCGCCGCCAGGAGCCCTCCTTCTGGTCCGCCAGCCCGTGCTTCTTGAGCTGCTGGACGACCTTGGGGAAGAACTTGGGCGGCACGGACAGGTAGAAGGCGAAGTTGCCGCCGGTGCCCTGCTTCTTGTCGAGATCCCCGATCGTCGACTTGAGCTGCTCGAACGCGTCGTCGTCGTCGAAGGTGCCCTGCACGAAGCGCATCCCCTGGATGAGCTGCTGCCAGACCTCCTCCCGGAACGGGGTGCGCGCGTGCTGCTTGACCGCGTCGTGGACCTCCTGCGCGAAGTCCTCGTCCTGCCACTCGCGGCGGGCGAACCCGATCAGCGAGAAGCCCGGCGGCAGCAGACCCCGGTTGGCGAGGTCGTAGACCGCGGGCATCAGCTTCTTGCGGGAGAGGTCGCCCGTGACACCGAAGATGACCAGGCCCGACGGCCCCGCGATACGCGGGAGCCGTCGGTCGGCAGCATCACGGAGCGGATTGGCTCCGTCAATACCGGACAAGGTAGGTCAGCCCTCCGAGGGAGCGAGGCGCTTGAGCTCCGCCTCGGTCGAGGCCAGCAGCTCGTTCCAGGACGCCTCGAACTTCTCCACGCCCTCGTCCTCCAGGAGCTGGACGACGTCGTCGTAGGAGATCCCGAGCTTCGCCACGGCCTCCAGGTCGGCGCGCGACTGGTCGTAGGTGCCGCGCACCGTGTCGCCGGTGATCCGCCCGTGGTCGGCGGTGGCCTCCAGGGTGGCCTCCGGCATGGTGTTCACCGTGCCCGGGGCGACCAGGTCGTCCACGTACAGGGTGTCCTTGTACGCCTTGTCCTTGACGCCGGTGGAGGCCCACAGCGGACGCTGCTTGTTGGCCTGCGCCTTGTCCAGGGCCGCCCAGCGGTCCGAGGAGAACACCTCCTCGAAGGCCTCGTAGGCCAGGCGGGCGTTGGCGAGGGCCGCCTTGCCGCGGGCCTCCTTCGCCTCCGGGGTGCCCAGCGCGTCGAGGCGCTTGTCGATCTCGGTGTCCACCCGGGACACGAAGAAGGACGCCACCGAGTGGATCTTGGAGAGGTCCAGCCCGCGCTCCTTGGCCTTCTCCAGACCGGCCAGGTAGGCGTCCATGACCTCGCGGTAGCGCTCCAGCGAGAAGATCAGCGTGACGTTGACGCTGATACCGAGGCCGATGACCTCGGTGATCGCCGGCAGGCCCGCCCTGGTGGCCGGGATCTTGATCAGGGTGTTGGGGCGGTCCACCAGCCAGGCCAGCTGCTTGGCCTCGGCCACCGTCGCCCGGGTGTTGTGGGCGAGGCGCGGGTCGACCTCGATCGAGACCCGGCCGTCCTGGCCCTGGGTTGCCTCGAACACCGGGCGCAGGATGTCCGCCGCGTCCCGCACGTCCGCGGTGGTGATCATGCGGACGGCTTCCTCGACGGTCACCTTGCGGGCGGCGAGGTCGGTGAGCTGCGTGTCGTAGCCGCTGCCCTCGGAGATCGCCTTCTGGAAGATCGACGGGTTGGTGGTGACACCGACGACGTGCTGCTGGTCGATCAGCTCGGCGAGGTTGCCGGAGGTGATCCGGGTGCGGGACAGGTCGTCCAGCCAGATCGCCACGCCCTCGTCGGAGAGGCGCTTGAGTGCGTCTGTCATGAGAGTTGCATCTCCTGTTTGTCGTATACGGGCGTCAGCGCGCGGCGGCGGCGATCGATTCCCGGGCGGCCGCCACGACCGCCTCCGGGGTGAAGCCGAACTCGCGGAAGAGGACCTTGCCGTCCGCGGAGGCGCCGAAGTGCTCCAGCGAGACGACGCGCCCCGCGTCGCCGACGTAGCGGTACCAGGTCAGACCGATGCCGGCCTCGACCGCGACCCGCGCCCTCACCGACGGCGGCAGCACCGAGTCCCGGTACCCCTGGTCCTGCTCCTCGAACCACTCGACCGAGGGCATCGAGACGACCCGGGTGGGCACCCCGGCGGCCTGGAGCTGCTCGCGCGCCTCGACGGCGAGCTGCACCTCGGAGCCGGTGCCGATGAGCACGACCTGCGGCTCGGCGTCCTGCCCGTCCGCCCCGGCGGCCTCGAAGAGGACGTAGCCGCCCTTGGCCGCGTCCTCGTTGCGCTCGTAGGTGGGCACGCCCTGGCGGGTCAGCGCGAGGCCGTGCGGGGCGCCCACGCCGTACTGCTTGGTCCAGCGGCGCAGGATCTCGCGCCAGGCGACCGCGGTCTCGTTGGCGTCCGCCGGGCGGACCACGTTGAGGCCCGGGATCGCGCGCAGCGAGGCCAGGTGCTCGACCGGCTGGTGGGTCGGGCCGTCCTCGCCGAGGCCGATCGAGTCGTGCGTCCACACATAGGTGACCGGCAGGTGCATCAGCGCGGAGAGGCGGACGGCGTTGCGCATGTAGTCGGAGAACACGAGGAACGTGCCGCCGTAGATGCGGGTGTTGCCGTGCAGCGCGATGCCGTTCATCACGGCGGCCATCGCGTGCTCGCGGATGCCGAAGTGCACGGTGCGGCCGTACGGGTCGGCCTCCGGCAGCGGGTTGCCCTCGGGGAGGAAGGACGAGGTCTTGTCGATCGTGGTGTTGTTGGAGCCCGCGAGGTCGGCCGAGCCGCCCCACAGCTCCGGGATCACCGCGCCGAGCGCCTGGAGGATCTTGCCGGAGGCGGCCCGGGTGGCCACGCCCTTGCCGGTCTCGAACTCGGGCAGCTTCTCCGCCCAGCCCGCCGGCAGCTCGCCCGCGCGGATCCGGTCGAACTCGGCCGCCCGCTCCGGGGCGGCCGAACGCCACTCCGCGAAGCCCTTCTCCCACTCGGCCCGGACCTCGCGGCCCCGGTCGAGCGCCCCGCGGGTGTGGCCGAGGACCTCCTCGGAGACCTCGAAGTGCCGCTCCGGGTCGAAGCCGAGGACGCGCTTGGTGGCCGCGACCTCCTCCTCGCCCAGCGCCGAACCGTGCGCCGCCTCGGTGTTCTGCGCGTTCGGGGCGGGCCAGGCGATGATCGAGCGCATCGCGATGAACGACGGTCGGCCGGTCTCCGCCTTGGCGGCCTCGATCGCCGCGTACAGCGCGGCCGGGTCCAGGTCGCCGTTCTCCTTGGGCTCCACGCGCTGGACGTGCCAGCCGTACGCCTCGTACCGCTTCATGGTGTCCTCGGACACGGCGGTCTCGGTGTCGCCCTCGATCGAGATGTGGTTGTCGTCCCACAGCAGGATCAGGTTGCCCAGCTTCTGGTGCCCGGCCAGCGAGGACGCCTCGCCGGAGATGCCCTCCTGGAGGCAGCCGTCACCCGCGATGGCGAAGATGTGGTGGTCGAACGGGGAGGTGCCCGGGGCCGCCTCCGGGTCGAACAGGCCGCGCTCGTAGCGGGCGGCCATGGCCATGCCCACCGCGTTGGCGACACCCTGGCCGAGCGGGCCGGTGGTGGTCTCCACACCGGTGGTGTGCCCGTACTCCGGGTGGCCCGGGGTCTTGCTGCCCCAGGTGCGGAACGCCTTCAGATCGTCCAGCTCCAGACCGAAGCCGGCCAGGTAGAGCTGGATGTAGAGGGTCAGCGAGGAGTGGCCCGCGGACAGGACGAACCGGTCGCGGCCGGTCCAGTCCGCGTCGGACGGGTCGTGCCGCATCACCTTCTGGAAGAGGGTGTAGGCGGCGGGGGCCAGGCTCATGGCCGTACCCGGATGGCCGTTGCCGACCTTCTGTACGGAATCCATGGCCAGGACGCGGGCGGTGTCGACTGCCCGCTGGTCCAGTTCGGCCCACTCGAGGTCTGTGGTGGTCGGCTTGGTGCTCACCCTGGGTCAGGGCTCCTCTCCACATGTCGAATCCCGGTGACGAGGGGTGTACCGGGCGCTGTCGAGCCTACCCTCGCAGCACAGCCCGTCCCTTCGTACAAGCGTCTTACCAGTCGGCCGGGCCCACATCCGCACACGTGCCGGGGTGCGCCCACCGGGTGCCGCCCGCCTGTCGGGCATGTGTACGTGCGGTGGCGGCGCGGGGCTCAACACGAGCCCACCCCCGCGAAGATCGGCGTACGGGCAACGTCTAGAGTGGCGTGGTACGCGCAGGCCGTACCGGGTCTCCATATCCCCCCTCGCCCACCGGCAGGGGTGGCTCCTCCCCGGGGGCCTGCTGGGATTTCTCTGTCAGGGGTGTACGTGACGGCCGTCGAGTCCCGACCCGCAGGGGTCGTCTTGGCCACCGGCCCGGGGGGCCATCGACCGTTCGGGGCCCGTGTCAAGGCGTTCGTCGCGCTGACGAAGCCGCGGATCATCGAGCTGCTCCTCATCACGACGGTGCCGGTGATGTTCCTGGCCGAGCAGGGTGTGCCGGACCTCTGGCTGGTGCTCGCCACCTGCTTCGGCGGCTATCTGTCGGCGGGCGGCGCCAACGCGCTGAACATGTACATCGACCGCGACATCGACGCGCTGATGGACCGCACGGCACAGCGTCCGCTGGTCACCGGGATGGTCTCGCCGCGCGAGGGCCTGGTCTTCGGCCTCACCCTGGCGGTCGTCTCCACCCTCTGGTTCGGCCTGCTGGTCAACTGGCTCTCCGCGGCTCTCGCCCTCGGCGCCCTGCTGTTCTACGTCGTCGTCTACACGATGATCCTCAAGCGGCGCACCGCGCAGAACATCGTCTGGGGCGGCATCGCGGGCTGTATGCCCGTCCTCATCGGCTGGTCCTCGGTCACCGACTCGATGTCCTGGGCCGCGGTCGTCCTCTTCCTCGTCATCTTCTTCTGGACGCCGCCGCACTACTGGCCGCTGTCGATGAAGGTGCGCGAGGACTACGCGCGGGTCGGGGTGCCGATGCTCCCCGTGGTGGCGGGCAACGCCACCGTCGCCCGGCAGATCGTCCTCTACAGCTGGGTGATGGTCGCGGTCTCGCTGCTGCTCACCCCGCTCGGCTACACCGGCTGGTTCTACACGACGGTCGCGCTGGCGGCCGGCGGCTGGTGGCTGTGGGAGGCGCACGCCCTCCAGAACCGGGCCAAGGGCGGCGTGACCGGGGCCAAGCTCAAGGAGATGCGCCTGTTCCACTGGTCCATCACCTATGTGTCGCTGCTCTTCGTGGCGGTGGCCGTGGACCCGTTCCTGCGCTGAGCACGCCCGCACCGCCCCCGTCCGACCGCCAGGCCCCGGTTCCGCCGGGGCCTTTCGCGTGGGCCCTGCCGGGTGGGGTACGCCACTCGCCCCGGCGTCGCCACGCCGTATACCCGCCGGTAGCATCCTGGCCATGGCAGACACCGAGGTTGACGACAACGCGCAGGACGCCAAGCGGGACGCCCGGGCCGAGCGCAGGGCGGCGAAGCTCGCCAAGCAGATCCAGGCGTTCTCCAAGGCGCACGGCGGCGCCGAGGGCCAGCTCGCCTACATCGGTCAGGCGGGCACCCGCATCGTGCTGGTCGGCGGGGACGGCGACTGGGGCGACCTGGTCGCGCCCAGCCAGGCCGTGGCCGTCAGCGCCGCCGAGAAGTCCGGGATCACCCTGCACGACGAGTTCGACGGGGACTTCGCGGCCAAGGTCCGCACCGGCCCCTACGAGTGGACCCGCATGGCGGGCATCCAGGTCGGCGGCCCGTCCAACGGCTGAGGCCCGTTCCGGCGGCTGACGCCCCGACGCGGCCCGGACACACCACTGCCCGCCTGTTCCCCGCCCCGCTTCGGCGGGTCCGGGAACAGGCGGGCAGTGGTGTGCGCCGAGGGGCCCGGGCCGGGAGTCCGGCGGGGGCCCGGGCCGGGTCTCAGGCGCGGGTGAGCGCCGGGTCCGCCTGGGCCGGGACGACCGCCGCGGGCAGGGCCTCGCGCTCGCGCAGACTCAGCGCCAGGCGCACCACCGCGATCCACATCAGCGCCGAGCCGAGCATATGCAGGCCGACCAGCAGCTCCGGCACGTCCAGGAAGTACTGCACATAGCCGATCACGCCCTGCGCCAGCACCACCAGCAGCAGGTCCCGGGCGCGGGCCCGGATGTCGTCGGGGGCGTCCACCACCCGCAGCACCAGCCACATCGCCACGGCCAGCGCGCACACCACCCACGCGGCGATGGCGTGGACATGCGCGGCCACCGCCCAGTCCCACGGCATCCGCGGCACATCGCTGCTGTCGCCCGCGTGCTTGCCCGAGCCGGTCACCGAGGTGCCCAGCACGATCAGCACGGCGCTCACGCCCACGATCGCCCAGGACAGCTTCCGCACCGGCCGGGGCACCCGGGGGCGCGGCGGCCCGTCGCCCTCACCGGCGCGCACCCAGGTCACGGTGGTCACCGTCAGCAGCCCGGTCGCCAGCAGGAAGTGCCCGGCCACCGTCCACGGGTTGAGGCCCGCCCAGACGGTGATACCGCCCAGGACGGCGTTGCCCATGACGATCCAGAACTGCGACCACGCCAGCCGGGACAGCCCCCGGCGGCGCGGCTTCACGGACCGGCTCGCGACGATCGCCCAGCCGACGGCCGCCGACAGCACATAGGTCAGCAGCCGGTTGCCGAACTCGATCGCCCCGTGGAGCCCCTGCTCCGGGGTCGCGAACAGACTGTCGTCCGTGCACTTGGGCCAGGTGTCGCAGCCGAGGCCGGAACCGGTCAGCCGGACGGCGCCGCCGGTCACGATGATGACGACGCTCATCACGACGGCGGCGAGCGCCGCGCGTCGCACGATCCGGGTCGACGGCGTCCAGCGCCGGGCGATGAGGGAGAGGGGGGTCTGCACGGCCCCTATCGTAGGCGGGGGCTTGTGCACGCTTTCACGAGGGGGCCGTGGCCCGCGTCACGACGGCACCGGACCGGGCGGGGAGGTCATCCGGAACCGCGACCCGTCCAGGTGGTCCTCCTCGTCCCACCACAGGGCGAAACGCCAGCGTGCCGGGGCCGGGGGCAGGGCGGCGGAGTCCCGGAACGCCTCCGTCAGCTCGGTGGCCACCGCGTGCGCCGTGCGGTCCGTCACCGCGTCCATCCCGCGCCACGGGTACGCCAGCGGCCGCCAGGAGCCGTCCGCGCCGCACACGTCGAACCGCCAGACCGCGCGCCAGCAGTGCGCCCGCAGGATGCGCCGCACCTCCGTGCGTTCCAGGCCCAGCCCCTCGGCGATCGCGTCCGGGCCCACCCCCTCGATCCGGCCGGCGACCACCGCCAGCGGAAGCAGCCGGTCCGGCAGCAGTTCCCGTTTGCGCAGCTGGGTCAGCCCGCCGTCGAAGGGGCAGCGCCGCAGCCGCCGCTGCAGCTGGTCCCCGAGGTGCTCCAGGACGGCCGCGTGCGCCCGCCGGGCCGGGTCCGGCTCGGTCCACACCGCGTGGAAGGCCCGCTCCGCGCGGACCGCCCACTCCGCCGCGTCCACCGGCCGGCCCAGCTCCTCCAGCCGGTCGCCGAGGAAGGCGTGCGCCTGGGCCAGGCCCTCCTGGTTGCGCGGGTCGCCCTGGTCCAGCCCCTCCCAGACCGCGATCGCCCGGTGGGTGGACTCCACGGCCGCGAGGCCCGCGAGCCGGTCCTCGGCGGACGGCTGCTCGCCGTGCGGGTGGAAGGCGTAGCGCGGCAGGCCCAGCTCGTCGCTGAGGGGTTCGGCGAGGTAGACGGCCTGGCTGATCAGGGCCCGCGCGTACTGGCGGGCGTGCTCCGGGTCGTGGGCGGCGGGGCCGGCGGAGTGCCGGACGGCGGCGGAGGCGGCGGCCAGCGCCTCCTCACGTCTGCCGATGTCGAAGTGGTGCCGGGCGAGGTCGCCGTACCGCAGCCCCAGGGTGGCGGTCAGGGCCGGGTCGTCCACGGCGTGCGGGGCGAGCGCGGTGATCAGATCGGTCAGCATGCGTTCGCGTCTCTCGGGGGCGGAACCGGGCCGTCCGGCCCTTACCTTCGCCCACTGGGCGTCCAGTCGCAGTGCTGCGCGTCGTTCCATCCAGACCTCCGGTCGAGCGGGCCCGATGGAAGCATCCTGGCGCGCGCCTCACTCCCAGCGGAAGAGCCGGGCTGCGGCACCCAGTCCGAGCACGGCCCACACGGCGAGGATGCCCATGTCACCCCACGGCACGCCGGACCCGTGCTGCAGGATGTCCCGCAGCCCCTCGGAGAGGGCCGAGATGGGCAGCAGACCCAGCGCGGCTGCGGCCGGCTCCGGGAAGCGGTCCAGCGGCACGATCACCCCGCCGCCGACGAGCAGCAGCAGGAAGACCAGGTTGGCGGCGGCGAGGGTGGCCTCCGCCTTCAGCGTCCCGGCCATCAGCAGCCCGAGCCCGGAGAACGCGGCGGTGCCGAGCACCAGGAGCAGCAGCACGGCGAGCGGGTTCCCCTGCGGCGACCAGCCCAGCGCGAGGGCGATCGCCGTCAGCAGCGCGATCTGGAGTACCTCGGTGACCAGCACCGCCAGCGTCTTGGCGCACATCAGCGCCCAGCGGGGGAGCGGCGAGGCGCCGAGCCGCTTGAGGACCCCGTAGCGGCGCTCGAAGCCGGTGGCGATGGCCTGCCCGGTGAACGCGGTCGACATCACGGCGAGCGCGAGGACCCCGGGGGCGAGGAAGTCGACGGCCGGCCCGTCTCCGGTGTCGACGATGTCGACGGTGGAGAACAGCACCAGCAGCAGCGAGGGGATGACCACGGTGAGCAGCAGCTGCTCGCCGTTGCGGAGCAGCATCCGCGTCTCGAACGCGGCCTGCACGGCGATCATCCGCCCGAGCGGCGCCGCGCCCGGCTCCGGCGTGTACGTACCCGTGCTCATGCCTGCGGCTCCCTGGCGGTCCCGTGCGGTGTCGTCCCCCGGCCGGAGCCGGTGTCGTGGTGTGTCGTCACCGCAGCTCCCGCCCGGTCAGCTCAAGGAACACGTCCTCCAGCGTGTGCCGCTCCACCGAGATGCCCTCGGGCATCACACCGTGCTGGGCGCACCAGGAGGTCACCGTGGCGAGGAGCTGCGGGTCCACCTGGCCGCTGATGCGGTACGCCCCGGGGGTGAGTTCCGCCGCCGCCGTGCCGTCCGGGAGGGCCTTGAGCAGGGAGCCCACGTCCAGGCCCGGGCGGCCGGTGAAGCGCAGGGTGTTCTCGGCGCCGCCGCGGCACAGCTCCTCGGTGGTGCCCCGGGCGATGACCCGACCCGTGTCCACGATGGCGACGTCGTCCGCCAGGGCCTCGGCCTCGTCCATGAAGTGCGTGGTCAGGACGGTCGTGACGCCGTCGGCGCGCAGCTCGCGCACCAGGTCCCAGGTGGAGCGTCGGGCCTGCGGGTCCAGCCCGGCGGTGGGCTCGTCGAGGAAGAGCAGCTCGGGGCGGCCGACCACCGCCATCGCCAGCGCGAGGCGCTGCTGCTGGCCGCCGGAGAGCCGGCGGTAGGTGGTGCGGCCGCAGCCGCCGAGGCCCAGGCGCTCGATCAGGGCGTCCACGTCCAGCGGGTGGGCGTGCAGCTTCGCCATGTGCCGCAGCATCTCGTCCGCCCGCGCGCCGGAGTAGACGCCGCCCGACTGGAGCATCACGCCGACCCGGGGCCGCAGCCGCGCCGCGTCGGCGACCGGGTCGAGGCCCAGGACGCGCACGGTGCCCGCGTCCGGGCGGCGGTAGCCCTCGCAGGTCTCGATGGTGGTCGTCTTCCCGGCCCCGTTGGGGCCGAGGACGGCGGTCACCCCGCCGGGCGCGACATCGAGGTCGAGACCGGCCACGGCCGTCTTCGGTCCGTACCGCTTGACCAGGCCCCGGACCTGGACAGCAGGCTCGTTTGACATGCCGGGAAGTCTAGGCGCGCGGTGCGGCGCGCCGGTCCGCGGGGCGGTGGGGGAGAGGTCCCCGAGGGGGTCCCGGGGCCCCTGCCGTGCCTGGCCGGGGCGGCCCCGGAGTGATCGTTTCCGCAGGTCAGCTTAGGTATGCCTAAGTGATGCACGGCACCGCGCGGTGATCGCTTCGCGGCTTGTCAGTCCCCGAGGAATTACGCAACAATGGTGTTGTGAAAAACGTCGGCGAGCCCCTTCAGGCGGAACTCGCGGCGGGGATGCGGTCGGACCACTCGACCCGCAACCGCGTCGCGCGCTCCATCCTGGACCACGGCCCGTCCACCGTCGCCGACCTCGCCGGCCGCCTCGGCCTCACCCAGGCCGCCGTCCGGCGCCACCTCGACTCCCTCGTCTCCGAGAACGTCGTGGAGGCCCGTGAGCAGCGGGTCTACGGCGCCCGCACCCGGGGCCGCCCCGCCAAGGTGTTCGCCCTCACCGACTGCGGCCGGGACGCCTTCGACCAGTCGTACGACGCACTGGCCGTGGACGCCCTCCGCTGGATCGAGGAGAACGCCGGCGGCGAGGCAGCCGTCGCGGCCTTCGCCCGGGACCGGATGGAGGCGCAGGGCGAGCGCTACCGCGCCGCCGTCGAGGCCGCCGCGCCCGAGGACCGGGCCGACGCCCTCGCCAAGGCCCTGAGCGCCGACGGGTACGCTGCTACGGCCCGGACCGCGCCGGTCGGTGAGCAGCTCTGCCAGCATCACTGCCCGGTCGCCCACGCGGCGGAGAAGTACCCACAGCTCTGCGAGGCGGAGACCGAGTTCTTCTCGAGACTCCTCGGGACACACGTCCAGCGCCTCGCCACCATCGCGCACGGCGACGGGGTGTGCACCACCTTCATCCCGCGCAGCTCGCCCCCGGGCGGCGGCGCCGCACAGACCACCACACCATCAGCATCCGCCAGCAAGGCCGGGAGGAACCCCGCATGACTCTCCCCACGGAGACTGCCCACCCCGAACTCGAGGGTCTGGGTAAGTACGAATTCGGCTGGGCCGACTCCGACGCGGCCGGCGCCGTGGCCAAGCGCGGCCTCTCCGAGGACGTCGTCCGCGACATCTCCGCGAAGAAGAACGAGCCGGAGTGGATGCTGAAGCTGCGGCTCAAGGGTCTGCGCCTGTTCGACAAGAAGCCCATGCCGAGCTGGGGCTCCGACCTCTCCGGCATCGACTTCGACAACATCAAGTACTTCGTGCGCTCCACCGAGGCGCAGGCCGCCTCCTGGGAGGACCTGCCCGAGGACATCAAGAACACGTACGACAAGCTCGGCATCCCCGAGGCGGAGAAGCAGCGCCTCGTCGCCGGTGTCGCCGCCCAGTACGAGTCCGAGGTCGTCTACCACCAGATCCGCGAGGACCTGGAGGCGCAGGGCGTCATCTTCCTCGACACCGACACCGCGCTGAAGGAGCACCCGGAGCTCTTCCAGGAGTACTTCGGCACGGTCATCCCGGTCGGCGACAACAAGTTCGCCTCGCTGAACACCGCCGTGTGGTCCGGCGGCTCGTTCATCTACGTGCCCAAGGGCGTCCACGTGGACATCCCGCTCCAGGCCTACTTCCGCATCAACACGGAGAACATGGGCCAGTTCGAGCGGACGCTGATCATCGTCGACGAGGACGCCTACGTCCACTACGTCGAGGGCTGCACCGCCCCGATCTACTCCTCGGACTCGCTGCACAGCGCCGTGGTCGAGATCATCGTCAAGAAGGGCGGCCGCTGCCGCTACACGACCATCCAGAACTGGTCGAACAACGTCTACAACCTGGTCACCAAGCGCGCTGTCGCCTACGAGGGCGCCACCATGGAGTGGGTCGACGGCAACATCGGCTCCAAGGTGACCATGAAGTACCCGGCCGTCTACCTCATGGGCGAGCACGCCAAGGGCGAGACCCTGTCCATCGCCTTCGCGGGCGAGGGCCAGCACCAGGACGCCGGCGCCAAGATGGTCCACATGGCCCCCAACACCTCGTCGAACATCGTCTCCAAGTCGGTGGCGCGCGGCGGCGGCCGGACCTCCTACCGCGGTCTGATCGAGATCGGCGAGGGCGCCCCCGGCGCCAAGTCCAACGTGCTGTGCGACGCGCTGCTCGTGGACACCATCTCCCGGTCCGACACCTACCCCTACGTCGACGTCCGCGAGGACGACGTCTCCATGGGCCACGAGGCCACCGTCTCCAAGGTCTCCGAGGACCAGCTCTTCTACCTGATGAGCCGCGGCCTCTCCGAGGACGAGGCGATGGCGATGATCGTGCGCGGCTTCGTCGAGCCGATCGCCAAGGAGCTCCCCATGGAGTACGCCCTGGAGCTCAACCGGCTGATCGAGCTGCAGATGGAGGGTTCGGTCGGCTGACGCCGGCCGTCCCCCGCCACCCGCACTTCTCACGCAGTTCACGCAGGAAGAGAGCAAGACGACAGCCATGGCTGAGGCTCAGAATGTCCCGGTGGGCTCCACCACCGCCGGTTCGATCGCGGTCGCCGCAGAGTCGACCGTCGCCACCCGTATGAGTGCGCCCCCGTCCTTCGACGTGGCGGACTTCCCGGTTCCGCACGGCCGCGAGGAGGAGTGGCGCTTCACTCCGCTGGAGCGGCTGCGCGGGCTGCACGACGGCACCGCCGTCGCCACCGGCTCGGGCGTCAAGGTCGCGATCGAGGCGCCCGAGGGCGTCACCGTCGAGACCGTCGGCCGCGAGGACGCGCGGCTGCGCACGGCGGGCACGCCCGTCGACCGGGTGGCCGCCCAGGCGTTCTCCGCCTTCGAGCAGGCGTCCGTGATCACCGTGCCCAAGGAGACCGTGCTCACCGAGCCGGTCCGGATCGCGGTCCACGGCGAGGGCGGCACCGTCTTCGGCCACCAGGTGATCGAACTCGGCGCCTTCGCCGAGGCGGTCGTCGTCATCGACCACACCGGCGACGCCGTCCTCGCCGCCAACGTGGACTACGTCCTCGGCGACGGCGCCAAGCTCACCGTCGTCTCCGTGCAGGACTGGGACGACAAGGCCGTGCACATCGGCCAGCACAACGCCCTCGTCGGCCGGGACGCCTCCTTCAAGTCGGTCGTCGTCACCTTCGGCGGCGATGTCGTCCGCCTCCACCCGCGGGTCTCCTACGCGGGCACCGGCGGCGAGGCCGAGCTGTTCGGGCTGTACTTCACCGACAAGGGCCAGCACCAGGAGCACCGCCTCCTCGTCGACCACAACGTCCCGCACTGCACCTCCAACGTGGTCTACAAGGGCGCCCTCCAGGGCGACGAGGCCCACGCCGTGTGGATCGGCGACGTCCTGATCCGGGTCGCCGCCGAGGGCACCGACACCTACGAGATGAACCGCAACCTCGTCCTCACGGACGGCGCGCGGGTCGACTCGGTGCCCAACCTGGAGATCGAGACCGGCGAGATCGCCGGCGCCGGCCACGCCTCCGCCACCGGCCGCTTCGACGACGAGCAGCTCTTCTACCTGATGGCCCGCGGTATCCCGGAGGCCGAGGCCCGCCGCCTCGTCGTCCGCGGCTTCTTCGCCGAGCTGGTCCAGCAGATCGGGCTGCCCGACGTGGAGGAGCGCCTCATCGCCAAGATCGAGGCCGAGCTGGAGGCGTCGGTCTGATGGCCTTCGTCAAAGCCTGTGCGCTGAGCGAGCTGGAGGAGGACACCCCCAAACGGGTGGAACTCGACGGCACGCCGGTGTCCGTGGTCCGCACCGAGGGGGAGGTGTTCGCCATCAACGACATCTGCTCGCACGCGAACGTGTCCCTCTCCGAGGGCGAGGTCGACGACTGCGCCATCGAGTGCTGGCTGCACGGCTCGGCCTTCGACCTGCGCACCGGCAAGCCGTCCGGCCTTCCCGCGACGCGCCCCGTCCCCGTATACCCCGTAAAGATCGAAGGGGACGATGTGCTCGTCTCCGTCACCCAGGAGTCCTGAGTCACCCATGGCAACGCTTGAAATCCGCGACCTGCACGTCTCCGTCGAAGCCGACAACGCTTCCCGGGAGATCCTCAAGGGCGTCGACCTGACCGTGAAGCAGGGCGAGACCCACGCCATCATGGGCCCCAACGGCTCCGGCAAGTCGACCCTCGCGTACTCCCTCGCGGGCCACCCCAAGTACACGATCACCGGCGGCACCGTCACCCTCGACGGCGAGGACGTCCTGGAGATGTCCGTCGACGAGCGCGCCCGCGCCGGCGTCTTCCTCGCCATGCAGTACCCGGTCGAGGTTCCCGGCGTCTCGGTCTCCAACTTCCTGCGCACCTCCGCCACCGCCATCCGCGGCGAGGCCCCCAAGCTGCGCACCTGGGTGAAGGAGGTCAAGGAGGCCATGCAGCGCCTCAACATGGACCCCTCCTTCGCCGAGCGGAACGTCAACGAGGGCTTCTCCGGCGGTGAGAAGAAGCGCCACGAGATCCTCCAGCTCGAACTGCTCAAGCCGAAGATCGCGGTCCTCGACGAGACCGACTCCGGTCTGGACGTCGACGCCCTGCGCATCGTCTCCGAGGGCGTCAACCGCGTCCGCGAGAGCGGCGAGGTCGGCACCCTGCTGATCACCCACTACACGCGCATCCTGCGCTACATCAAGCCGGACCACGTCCATGTCTTCGCCGGCGGCAAGATCGTCGAGTCGGGCGGCCCCGAGCTCGCCGACAAGCTGGAGGCCGAGGGCTACGAGGCGTACACCAAGGGAGGAGTCACCGCGTGACTGACGCCCATCAGGGGCTCACCGGCCTCCTGGACACCGAGGCGATCCGCAAGGACTTCCCGGTCCTGGACCGGGTGCTCCACGACGGCAAGAAGCTCGTCTACCTGGACAACGCGGCCACCTCGCAGAAGCCGCGCCAGGTCCTGGACGCGCTCAGCGCCTACTACGAGCGGCACAACGCCAACGTCCACCGCGGCGTGCACGTCCTCGCCGAGGAGGCCACCGCGCTGTACGAGGGCGCCCGCGACAAGGTCGCCGCCTTCATCAACGCGCCCAGCCGCGACGAGGTGATCTTCACCAAGAACGCCTCCGAGTCGCTGAACCTCGTGGCCAACATGCTCGGCTGGGCCGAGGAGCCCTACCGGGTGGACCGCGAGACCGAGATCGTCATCACGGAGATGGAGCACCACTCCAACATCGTGCCGTGGCAGCTGCTCGCGCAGCGCACCGGCGCGAAGCTGAAGTGGTTCGGCCTCACCGACGACGGCCGCCTCGACCTGTCCGACATCGAGGAGATCATCACGGAGAAGACGAAGATCGTCTCCTTCACCCTGGTCTCCAACATCATGGGCACCGTCAACCCGGTCGAGGCGATCGTCCGCCGCGCCCAGGACGTCGGCGCGCTGGTGCTGATCGACGCCTCGCAGGCCGCCCCGCACATGGTGCTGGACGTACAGGCCCTCCAGGCCGACTTCGTGGCCTTCACCGGCCACAAGATGTGCGGCCCGACCGGTATCGGCGTGCTGTGGGGCCGGCAGGAACTCCTGGAGGACCTGCCCCCGTTCCTCGGCGGCGGCGAGATGATCGAGACCGTCTCGATGCACTCCTCCACCTACGCCCCCGCGCCGCACAAGTTCGAGGCGGGCACGCCCCCGATCGCGCAGGCCGTCGGCCTCGGCGCGGCCGTGGACTACCTGTCCTCGATCGGCATGGAGAACATCGCCCGGCACGAGCACGCCATCACCGAGTACGCGGTGCGGCGGCTGCTGGAGGTCCCCGACCTGCGCATCATCGGCCCCACCACGGCCGAGGACCGCGGCGCGGCGATCTCCTTCACGCTCGGCGACATCCACCCGCACGATGTGGGCCAGGTCCTCGACGAGCAGGGCATCGCGGTGCGCGTCGGCCACCACTGCGCGCGGCCGGTCTGCCTGCGGTACGGAATTCCCGCGACCACGCGGGCGTCGTTCTATCTGTACTCCACGCCGGCGGAGGTCGACGCCCTCGTCGACGGCCTGGAGCACGTCCGTAACTTCTTCGGATGAGGGGCTGACGACGCGTGAAGCTGGATTCGATGTACCAGGACGTCATCCTGGACCACTACAAGCACCCGCACGGGCGGGGCTTGCGGGACGGTGACGCCGAGGTGCACCACGTCAACCCGACGTGCGGCGACGAGATCACGCTCCGCGTGAGGTACGAGGGCTCGCGCATCGCGGACGTGTCGTACGAGGGCCAGGGCTGCTCCATCAGCCAGGCCAGCGCGTCCGTCCTGAACGAGCTGCTGGTCGGCAAGGAGCTGGCCGAGGCGCAGAAGATCCAGGGCACCTTCCTGGAGCTGATGCAGTCCAAGGGCCAGATCGAGCCCGACGACGCGATGGAGGAGGTGCTGGAGGACGCGGTCGCGTTCGCCGGCGTCTCCAAGTACCCCGCGCGGGTGAAGTGCGCGCTGCTGAGCTGGATGGCGTGGAAGGACGCGACCGCCCAGGCGCTGGGCGACTCCGCCGACGCCGAGAGGAAGACGGCATGAGCGAGAACGAGACCGAGACCGTGACGGCCAAGCCGGCCTCCGAGGAGGAGGTCCGCGAGGCGCTGTACGACGTCGTCGACCCGGAGCTGGGCATCGACGTCGTCAACCTCGGGCTGATCTACGGCATCCACATCGACGAGTCCAACGTCGCGACCCTGGACATGACGCTGACGTCGGCGGCCTGCCCGCTGACCGATGTGATCGAGGACCAGGCGAAGGCCGCGACCGACGGCATCGTCAACGAGCTGAAGATCAACTGGGTCTGGATGCCGCCGTGGGGCCCGGACAAGATCACGGACGACGGGCGCGAGCAGCTGCGGGCGCTGGGCTTCAACGTCTGAGCGATCTTTCGGCGTCTGAGCGCTCTTCGGCGACGCGCGTGAGACGCGGGTCGCCCGGTGACGGCCGTGTCCGCCAGTGCAGACTGGCGGACATGGCCGTTTCGCTGTATCAGATCTCCGTCGACTGTCACGACCCCGCCCGGCTCGCCCGCTTCTGGTGCGAAGTCCTGGACTGGCGCGTCCTCTTCGAGGACCCGGAGGAAATCGTCATCGGCGCCGCGCCGGACGCCCTGCCGGGCATGGTCTTCCTCCCCGTCCCGGAGACCAAGGCGGTCAAGAACCGCCTCCACCTCGACCTGACCCCCGACGACCGCGACGCCGAGGTCGCCCGCATCCTCGCCCTCGGCGCCCGCCGGGTGGACGTGGGGCAGGGTGCGGACGCGACCTGGGTGGTCCTGGCGGACCCGGAGGGGAACGAGTTCTGCGTGCTCAGGCCGAAGCGGACGCTGCTGGACTGAGGGCGTGTGGGGCGCCGGCCCGGGGCGTGCGGACGCGTTCAGGCCGTGCGGCGCTCCGGGGCCGGGACCCCCGGGGGCCGGTCCGCGGCCCGGTCCCGTTCCTGAGCCCGGTCCCGGTCCGGGAGCAGGCCGGGCTCCGTGGACGTGGCACGCGCGTCGTAGGCGCTGAGGGCCGCGCGGACGCGGACGACGTCGTTGCCGGAGGTGGCGTCCAGGCCGGTGGCGTCGGCGGCACGGCGGAGGCGGTAGTCGACCGTGTTCGGGTGGACGCGCAGGCGCTCCGCCGTGAGCTGGCGGCTCAGCCCGCACTGGAGGAACGTCCGCAGCGTGGCGAGGAGTTCGGGGCGGTCCGCGAGCGGGCCCATCAGGTCGGCGAGGGCGTCGCGGGCCGGGCCCGGCTGCATCAGCTGGTACTCCAGGAGGACGTCGGAGAGCCGGTGGACGCCCGGGCCCCGGCCGGAGGCGATCGCCACCCGGCGGATGTCCTGGGCCAGCCGCGCGGCCCCCGGCACGTCCTCCGGGGCGGCCGCGGCGGCCCCCGCCACGATCTCCACCCCGGCGACCCGGCTCATGTGCGAGACCGCCGCCGCAAGCCGCTCCCAGTCCGCGGCGGTCGGCTCGCCGGGCCGCTCCCCGCGGTGCGGGACCAGGGCGATGCCGCCGCCGCTGTCCAGCGAGGAGAGCACGGTCCCGTCCCCGTGCCGTTCCAGCTCGACCCGCAGCCGGCGCAGTTTCCGCTTGGCGGCGATCACCGGGCTCACGCCGTCGGCCGTCTCGTCCGGATGGCTCCCGACGGCGAGGGCGAGCACCAGATAGCCGGACGGCAGGTCGAAGCCCCACTGCCGCGCCCGGAGCCGTACGTCCCCGCCCTCCAGCAGGGCGCTCAGCACGGCCTGCCGCACCGACTGCTCCTCGCCCGCGACCGCCGTGCGCTCGGCGAAGTAGCCCTCGACCACCGTCGCGGTCATCTGCTCCACGAAGCGCAGCACCAGCAGCCCGACCTGCTGCACCGCCGCCATGTCCGCGGGCGTCGCGTGCGGCAGCATCCGCTCCAGGCACTCCTGCGCGCCGACGTGGTACGCCCGGATCACCGCCGCCGCCTGGATGCCCTCCTCCGCGCGCTTGGCGGCGGACTGCCGCAGCACCTGGAGCTGCGCCTCGTCGGGGAGTTCGCCCGTGCGCAGGATCGCGACGAACGCGCGGATGCCCTGCTCGATGACCCGCCGGACCTCGCTGCGCAGCTGCTCGGCGGGGAGGGTGCCGTATACGGGCACATGGTCGACGAGCCGGTCGAGGACGGCGGAGGAGAGGTCGGGCAGGGCCGCCGCCAGCCGCTTGTGGAGGGGGACACCGCCGAAGGAGAGCGGTGCGCCCTCGTCACCGTCCACGTTGCCACCGCCCACGCTGTCACCCCCACGGTGCGACGTCGTCGGCGCCATCGGCACCTCCGACCTTACTTCCGGGTAACCTCCCGGATACCAAGGTCGCCGCAGCGGCACGGAGTGTCAAGCACTGGCCCACGCTCGCGTTTCGACTCCGGCGGCCGGGTTCGGCTCCGGCCGGGTGCCCGGCCGCCGTGGGGGCGGTCGCCGTCAGGGCGCGGGAGCGTACGGCGGGGCCTGGGGCGGGGCCCCCGGAGTCCCCGGCGGGGTCTGCCTTGCCGCCGCCGCTGCCTCCGCGAGCGCCGGCGCCAGGTTCTCCTTCCGGAACCGCGCGTCCATATAGAGCAGTCCGAGCACCAACTGCGGGAACGCGGCGGTCAGGATCTGCGAGACCAGGGCCGCGAGCATCATGATCACCATCATCACGACCATGAAGACCGCGAACGCCCCGCCGTCGAAGGAGTCCCCGGTCGCGCTCAGCGGACCCGGCACCAGGCTCAGCATCTGGAACGGGAGCTGGATGAGGTACGCGGCCACCATGGCGATCAGATAGGCCAGCAGCGAGATGCCGAACACCCGCCACCAGGCCCCGCGCACCAACTGCGCGGACCGCTTGAGCGAGTCGACCGCGCCCCGGCCCTCGATCACGGCGACGGCGGGCGCGAAGGAGAAGCGCACCCACAGCCAGATCGCGAGGGGCCCGGTCGCCAGCATGCCCAGCAGTCCGACGAAGAACAGCCAGCCCCAGCCGAAGGTGCTGTCGTCGACCGTGGCCACGAACCACAGGACGACGGAGATGAACGCCGCCATCATCAGCACCACCGGCACCGCGATGATCAGGGCGACGAGGAGCTGGGCCCCCAGCACCGCCCACACCCTCGGCCGCACCCGGTTCCACACCGACCGCAGCGTGGACGGCACGCCGAGCACCGCGTCCTGGAGGACCGCGGGGCAGCTCCCGTAGAGCAGGGCGTTCGCCAGCATCAGGGCCAGCGCGCCCACGAGGTACACCGCGCCGAAAGCGCCGACGATCGTCAGGACCTCGTCGAGGACGACGTCGGCCGAGGGGCCACTCCCGGCGCGCGACTGCTCTTCGAGTACGTCGAAGGAGTCCGCGAACACGGCGAAGGCCGCGACCACCAGCAGCGTGAACAGCACCGCCGCCGCGCCGTAGACCAGGGCCGCGAAGCCGAGGAGCTGCTTCCAGTGGCGTCCGATCGTGGTGAAGGCGCCGCCCAGGACGTCACCGAGGCCGAGCGGCGCCAGCGGTATCACGCCGGGCTTCGGCGGCGCGGGCGGTGGCATCCAGCCGCCGCCCCAGCCGTGCGGGCCGGGGTGGGGCGGGTGCGGGTACGTCATGTCAGGTCCCCCTGTTGGTGCGTTGTCTGTGCTGTCCGCACTGTCTGTGCTGTCCGCGCCGACTGCCGGACGTGCCGGTCGCTGTCGGACGGTGCCGGTCCGGGCGCTGCTCGGCCGGACTCCGGCGAACAAGGTAGCCCCCGGCCCGGACACTCCCCGGCGAGGGGGCCCCGCGGACACGACCGGGAGAGCGGACACGACCGGGAGATGAGACCGGTTCGCCCGCGCCGGGTCCGGACGGTTAGGTTTCCTGTCATGACTGACTCGCCCGACAGCACCACCGCTCAGCGCACCACCGGCGCCGTGGCCGCCGGTCTCGCCACGATCACGTCCGAGGGCGTCGTCCTCGACACCTGGTACCCCGCCCCCGAGCTCACTGCCGAGCCCGGCCCGGCCGGCACCGAACGGCTGACCGCCGAGCGGGCCGTCGAACTCCTCGGCGCGGGCGCGGCCAAGGCCGTCGGCCCGGACGCCCGCCGGGGTGTCGAGGTCGTCGCCGTCCGCACGGTGATCGCCTCCCTGGACGACAAGCCCCTCGACGCGCACGACGCCTATCTGCGCCTCCACCTGCTCTCGCACCGGCTGGTCAAGCCGCACGGGCAGAACCTGGACGGGCTCTTCGGCCTGCTCGCCAACGTCGCCTGGACCAGCCTCGGCCCGGTCGCCGTGGACCAGCTGGAGACCGTCCGCCTCAACGCGCGTGCCGAGGGCCTGCACCTCCAGGTCACCTCGGTCGACAAGTTCCCGCGCATGACGGACTACGTGGCCCCCAAGGGCGTCCGCATCGCCGACGCGGACCGGGTCCGCCTGGGCGCGCACCTGGCCGAGGGCACCACGGTCATGCACGAGGGCTTCGTCAACTTCAACGCGGGCACCCTGGGCACCTCCATGGTCGAGGGCCGCATCTCCGCGGGCGTCGTCGTCGGCGACGGCTCGGACATCGGCGGCGGCGCGTCCACCATGGGCACCCTCTCCGGCGGCGGCAACGTCCGCATCGTGATCGGCGAGCGCTGCCTGGTCGGCGCGGAGGCGGGCGTGGGCATCGCCCTCGGCGACGAGTGCGTCGTCGAGGCCGGCCTCTACGTCACGGCCGGCACCCGCGTCACCCTCCCGGACGGCCAGGTCGTCAAGGCCCGCGAACTCTCCGGCGCGAGCAACATCCTCTTCCGCCGCAACTCGGTGACGGGCACGGTGGAGGCGCGTCCGAACAACGCGGTGTGGGGCGGGCTGAACGAGGTCCTGCACAGCCACAACTGACGACGGCGGGCGGCCGCGCTTTGCGGCGGCCGCCGCATCGACCGACGCCCTGACCTGCTGCTGCGCTGTCGGCGGCGGGTCGGGGCCGGTCAATGTAGAGCGCCCTCCACGGCCAGAGGACGGCCGGGGAGGGCGCTCGCGTGTGAGCACCACACTGGGATTTCGATACTCGGCATTTGCCAGAAACAGTGCAGCTACGGTCAACTGGGGATGCCTTCAGGTATGCAATCACTGGCCTGGTCAGGATCCCAGAACATGTGCGTTTCCTTGGTTGGGCAACAGCTCGCGGTCGGCGTTCCCCGCAGCCGCCATGTTTCGGCGAGCGTTCAGCGACTACCAAGCCAGGTACCACGCGGTGTTCGCCTAGCGCTGGGCAATCTCCGGGCTTAGGTATGGCCGTACTGCCACTTGCGTAGCCGTCGGTCACTGTTGAGCGGCCTCGGATGGCCAGAGACGGCCCGAGGCGCTCACTGCCACGCTTGTCACGCTGCGGGTCGATCGAGTGCTGGCTCCCCTCTGGTCCTAGGGGGCCAATCCGCTCAGCTTCTCAACAGCATGGATCATTCTCCGAAACGAGCGACTTTTTTCAGATGCTGCGGACAAGTCAATCAGTGATGAGAATTTCGCTTGATGCAAGGTCTCCCTGTACGACTCATGCATCATGGACTCCAGCTGCCCCTTGGCGCTCCTCCTCTTCTCTGGATCTGCAGGGGAAGTCGCATCGTCACGGACAGACGAATGATTTCGAACAGATTCCATCGAGGCTAGGAACCACGTTTCATACTCGTGATAAGCAATCACGACCTCCACGGGCACTGCAAATTTGCCAGCATTTGGAGCTATCAGTTTAGCCAGCTCCACCGGGCAGCGAATGTCATTGTCATCACCGTCACGCAGAATCAAAACTCCGCCTTTTCGGGCTTTGACCCTCGCTTCTTGCAGGCGAATAGCCTTATCCAGCTCCTCAGGCTTCCTCATTTTCCCTGCGTCGAGCCTGAATGGCTGAGCCACTTCGATCCAAACGCCGTGTTTCTCTCCGACCAAACTAATCAGCTGTCGCACGGCTGCAACTTCACCATACCCCTCGACAATGGGGGCCAGGATTGGCGCTTGAGTCACGATGCGACTCCTGGGAGAAGCTGGTCGTTACGAAGGAGCTCTCCTGGTGTGTATAGGTGCTCACGAAGGGCCAAAGCCCCAGCCTCATCCAACTCGCCGATCCGCGTGTCTCCGGCGATGGAGCGTACTGCGCGAATTTCCTTCAAGGTGAAGTCATCTCGATCAAGCAGGTCAGGGCTGTGGCTGGTGACAATGACCTGGCGACGTTCACTGGCATCACGCAGCGCATCAAGCAAGACACCGGCCGCCGCTGGGTGCAACGCGCTTTCCGGTTCTTCAATCCCGACTGTGCTGAGAGTTGATCCCGTACCTGCAAATAGGGAAACTAGGACACCTAGCGCACGCAAGGTGCCATCGGAAACCGATTGAGCTTGAAACCGCCACGGGTTCTTCGCTCCCGGGACATCTTGATTAAATACCAGGGTTTCCCAGTTTCCAAGTTCGGAGCGCGAAACCCCGTGCATGCCTGGCACGATATTTTGCAGGTAGCTTTCAATCCGTGCCTTGTCTTGCCGTCCTCGCTCACTGCGTTCTAGTCGGTGCAGCACACTGGCGATATTGGATCCGTCGCGATGGAGAAATTCTCCAGCGTCCGGGGTTTGCGGCTGCCGTATCACGTCAGGGTTCAGACTGAATACGCTCATACCAGCAAGCCCGTCAAAAATCGGTCGAAAAACCTCCAGGCCAGCAGCAGATACCAAATAAAGGCGCTGCTCCGTCGCTGGAGGCATCACAGGCTCGCTGTGCTCGGTTAGTTGGCCACTTTCCACCCGGAAATGAGCGCGCGCAGGGAGTGGCCCATTGTCGCCTCGGGGGTCACTCGAAACAGTGCAATACTCCTTAGAGATTCGATACCCAAGCCCCTTTACGGCGCCCACCTCAAAGCCGTACTCGCCTGAAAATTCAGGGGACTCAAAGGATAGATCGATCGAGAAGTGGGTGGGGTGACCTGTGGAGCGGCGTCGAACTTCAGAGACTCCTCCACGTGTACGCAGTGCCTGGTCCAAAGAAGTCTGCAGGGACTCAGACACGAGCCGCAGGGCGTCCAGGAAGTTGCTCTTCCCTGAGCCGTTAGGGCCGACGAGTAGTAGGAGGCGACCCAGTTCAACATTGGCCGCAGCGATGCTCCTGTAGTGCCGCAGCCGGACGCGGGTAAGCGAGAAGTAGTTGTCCTGCATGTGATCAGTCTGGCATCGGCTAGGCAACAGATACGAGCACCTGGTCGGTACATCGCAGAGATGATGCCCTAGGTCAACGAGAGCGTCGGGTGATTTATCCGCTTTTGTGTGCGCTAGTGTCAGTGACGCAGGTTGGTGGAGCGGCTTTGGGGCGAGTGATCATGGCCCGGTAAGCATCCAGTGCGTCGGGCAACCTGTGGACAGCCTCAGGCAGTGTCCCCACTTCGTGCCCGCGCGGGGCGAGGGGCTTGATGGAGGAGGGATAGTTCTACCCGCGTCCATGATCCGGAACGGACACTTCCGAGCCGTCGGCTACGCGCCCGTCTCGACTACCGTGCGATCTATGCCCGCTGGATTGGACACGCCCCAAGGCGCGGCCGAGTTGGCCGAGTTGCTGTTGGCCCCGCTCGGGAGCCGGTGGCTGCACACTCAGGCCGTCGCGGCTCGTGCCGGGCAGGCATCCGTGGCCGTGCCCGAGAGGGATCGCGAGCTGCTCGTCGCTGCGGCCTGGCTGCATGATCTCGGCTACGCGCCCGAGCTTAGGGACACAGGGTTCCATCCGATCGATGGTGCACGGTATCTGGAGTCGCTCGGGGCGCCGGCGCGCCTCGTGTGCCTGGTCGCTCACCACTCCGGTGCTGTCTATGAGGCCGAACAGCGCGGGCTGACTGCGGAATTGGACGTCTACGAGCGGGAGGACTCCCCGGTCCTGGATGCCCTGATCTACGCGGACATGACGACCGGTCCGGCCGGTCAGTCCTTCGACTTCGATCGCCGCGTTGACGAGATCCTGGAGAGGTACGCGCCCGGCAGCGAAGTGCACAACGCGATCAGCAAGGCTCGTCCGTACCTCGGGGCGGCCGTCGAGCGGACGCGCGCTTGTCTCGCTGGTCAGCCGATATAGGGCTCGGGTTCGTCCGAGAGGCCGCGATCGATCCGCATGCGCATCGACGGGTGGATGTTCAGGCCGTCGAGTCCGCTCGGGTCCACGAACGCCACCTCCTTGCTCTCGCTGCTCGTGCGCAGCTCGCCGCCGACGATGCGGGCCCGGAAGCAGATGGAGAACTGCTGGCGGACCTCGCCGTCGTCGTACGCCATGACGTGAGCCGGGTTGGTGTAGATGCCGACCAGGCCCGTCACCTCGACGTCGAAGCCCGTCTCCTCCTTCGTCTCCCGTACGGCGGCGTCGGGGGCCGACTCGCCCACGTCGACTCCGCCGCCGGGCAGGGCCCAGAGGTTGTTGTCGGTCTTGTGGATGAGCAGGACTTCCCCGGCCTCGTCGACCGCCACTGTGGTTACCGACGGGACGATGCTGTTCGCCTTCGGGGCGTCCGGGTCGTTGAAGTAGTCGATGCGGGCCATGGGGCAAGCCTCGCACGCCCGGGGGCTGGTGGCGGTTGTGCCGGCATACCCCTACGCGGGGCCTCCGCGTTTCCAGGCGTAGTCGAAGCTGCGCATGTAGTGCCGGAAGGTGCGGGCTCCCGGGATGTAGCGGAAATGGAGAACCGGGTTCTGTCCGGCGGGGGCTCCGAGGACGTGAGGGTTCACCAACACGTCGTCGTCGAAGCGGTAGATCGAGTTGTAGAGGATCGTGTCGTGCAAGCGGACCTCGACGCCGGGTGTCGTCATCGCCGGTTCGAGGTAGCGACGGGTGATCCGCGCGCGTGCGGCCAGGTCGCTTCCGATGCCTTCCTCTTCGCCGCGCAGGCGGACCGTGTCGGAGTCGGGGTCTCCGAGCAGGACGCGGATCTGTGCCCCGGCCTTGGCCTTCTCCGCCAACTGGTCCGGCAGGTCGGGTTGGCTGTCGAACAGGAACAGCCCCGCGTACACGAGGACGTCCACCTGGTCCTTCGCCTTTCCGATCAGCGATGACCACAGCGCCGCCGGTACCGCCCCACGGTGGGGGTAGTACGTGATCAGCTCGGACGTGCTTGCCGTTTCGGCCTGCTTCTCGACCGTGGGCCAGAGGTAGACCTCGTCGACGCCGAGGAAGTTCGCTGCCTTCCAGCGGTGTCCCCGGTGCGGCGTGCGATTGGTCGTGATCCACCGCTCCACGCTCTTGGGGTCCACGCCGACGTGCTGAGCCACGGACTGGACCGTCTGTCCCTTGACCGAAATCACCGCGCGCAGACGCTCGTTCGCCATGACGTGTCCTCCCCCTGGGACGCCGCAGGGACGTTGTGACGATAGCTCAGACGTCCCTGAACGTCCACACGGACCGTGATGCGTCCGCAACCCTGCGTGGTCCTCTGATCTCGCCGACGTAAGCAGTCGGTCCCACCCCAGTGAGTTCAGAAAGGTCCGGGCTCCATGCCGCTCCGAGTACCCGCCCCGCAGTCCTCGTCGCTCCGTGTCCCGTCCGAACTCGGCGCGGTCTCCGCCGCTCGGCGCGAGGTTGTCGCGATCGTTCGTGACTGGGACGTGCCGCTGGCGCAAGAGACGGTCGAGACCTTGGAGCTGCTGGCCGGTGAGGTCATCGCGAACGCCGTGGTGCACACCGCGAAGGGGTGCCGGGTCACGGTGTGCTGGGACGGCACCCGGGTGCGTCTGGAAGCCGAGGACGAGGAGGCGGGTCCCCTTCCCGGTGGGCGGTCGGCCGACGGGGAGGACGAGAGCGGTCGCGGGCTGCGGCTGGTCGACTCCCTCGCCCTCGCATGGGGCTGCCACCCGACCGTGGGAGGGAAAGCGGTCTGGTTCGAGGTCGGCGGCCGCCTGTCATCGGAACCCCGTCCGCATGGCGCGCCCCGGCGCCCCGTCATCGACCACCTGACACCCGGCTGATCGAGCACCGGGGTCAGGTACCGGCGGCCCTCGGCGCCCGACCGCTCCCGTCAGGGCGGCTGGTCACCGAGGGCGCCACCACCAGGAAGCGCGCAACCGGCTCGCTTCCGCCGAACCGAAGGAGATACCGCCATGCCCGAACAGAACGTGACCACGAACCGTGGCCAGGAGGACGACGGCCTGCTGGTCGCCCGTCGTCGGATCGCCGCCGCCCGGTCGCGGGCCGAGCAGCCCTCCGACGGTGGTTCCACCGGTCGCTCCGACGGCAACGACTGAGAAGGGCCGTATCCGATGACCACCGAGGTATCCGCGGTGGTCGCGCACCTGGGCGAGGACTTCCTCGCCCAGGTGTACGGCCGCACCTACCGCCACTTCCCCGGCCGACCGGATCGCTTCGGCGGCCTGCTCCGCTGGGACGACCTGAACGCCCTGCTCACCCACCATCGCCTCGAACCGCCCCGCCTGCGTCTGTCGACGGACGGCAAGACGCTGCCCCAGCACACGTATTCCGTGCCGGTCACCACCCGTCGCAGCACGGTGTGGCACCGGCTCAAGCCCGCCGAACTGCACCGGCATCTCGCCGACGGCGCCACCCTCGTGCTCGACCCGATCGACGAACTGCACCCGGGTGTCGGCGCCCTCGCCCAGGAGCTGGAACGGCAGCTGCGCACGGGAGTCCAGGTCAACGCGTACGCCTCCTGGACGCCCGAAGAGGGGTTCGGCGTCCACTGGGACGACCACGACGTGCTCGTCCTCCAGCTCGACGGTGCCAAGCGGTGGCGTATCCACGGCCCCACGAGGCAGGCGCCGCTCCACCGGGACACGGATGTGCCCGAACCGCCGCCCGGTGAACCGCTCGTCGAACTGGTCCTGAACGCCGGTGACATGCTCTACCTGCCACGCGGCTGGTGGCACGCGGTCGCGGCCTCGGAAGGCGTCCACTCCCTCCATCTCACCTGCGGCATGCAGACGACGACCGGCGCCGACCTCCTGCAATGGCTCTCCGAAGACCTGCGCCGTGAGGCGACCGTGCGGAGCGAGCTGCCGCGCTTCGGTACGGACGAGGAGAGGGCGGACTTCCTGAGGTCCCTCGGTGACCTCGTCAGGAAGGAGTTCGAGGACGGGACCCTCCTCGATCGGTTCCTCAGCGTGCGGGACGCGACGGAACGGGCCCGCCTCGTGCCCTCGTTGCCGTTCGTCGAGGGTGTGCCGCCCGCCCCGGCCCTCGCCGTGCGGCTGGTCACCGCCCGTGCCCGCCTGTGCGAGGACGGGGAGGGGCGTGCGGTCCTGGCGGCGGGAGGCGAGGAGTGGGCCTGCGCTCCCCAGGTCGGGCCCCTGCCGGCCCTCCTCGTGGGCGGCGGGAGTCACCGCCTGGACGCCCTTGCCGAGTCGGCGGGCCTGCGCCTCGGGCAGGCGGCGAGACTCGTGGACGAGCTGGTGGCGGGCGAGGTCGCTGCCGTGGCAGGTGCGGGATGAACGTGTTCCTCGCAGCCGGGACGTATCGGTGTCGAGATGTCGCCCGGTCGGTGGGCGCGGCCGTGGACGCCGGGGTGACCTGGGTCGACACGGCACCGAACTATGGGGCAGGGGCAGCGGAAGGAGCACTGCGACCGGTTCTGGAGGCGCACCCGCAGGTCGGTGTCTCGACCAAGGTCGGTTTCGTGCCCCGCTCCGACCGCCGCCCCGCCACGGACGCCGGTGTGCTGCCGTACGACGGGCACGCGGACCACTGCATCGCCGGTCCCTACGTCACCTGGCAGCTCGCCCGCAGCCGCACCCGCCTTGGTCGGGACCCGGACCTCGTCTTCGTCCACAACCCGGAGCACGGAGCGACGGACCGTGCCGGACTCTCACGCGCGTTGACGGGCGGCTTCGAGGCCCTTGAGGCCGCTGCGGATGCAGGCCACATCGGTGGCTACGGTGTCGCAACCTGGTCGGGACTGGCGAGCGGTAGGTTCACGGTCACCGAACTCACGGCTGTCGCGGAGGCGGTCGGCGGGCAGCACCACCACTTCCGGGCTGTGCAGTTCCCGGTCTCGCTGGTGCGTCTCGCGGTGGTCGCGGACGCGCTCGGCGGACGCGGGACACTGGCGGACGCACGGGACGCCGGGCTCGACGTTTTCGCGTCGGCCCCACTCGGAGGGGGTGAGCTCCTCGGAACGATGACGGACGAGTTGGTGCGTGTCATCGCTCCCAGAACCACCCCGGCGCAGGCCGCGCTCCTGGTCGCCCTGTCGGCTCCGGGGGTGTCGCGTGTCCTGTTGTCGGCGAGTACGCCCGCACATCGGGCCGATGCCCTGGGCGCGGTGGCTCGGGAGCCCCCTGTCGCCGGACCGGTTGAGAAAGGTCATCGATGTCCTCGGAGCCTGACGACCCCGGGACCGCCGCCCGGATGAGGACGGCTCGGGCTGCGGCGTGCGCGGTGCTCGGGGTCGTGTTGGACACGGTGTGCGGCGGCGGGGGAGTGCGGGAGGCATGGGGTTGGTGGGGCCGGACCCTGGGCGGCCCCGTCACCGGGCCGGACGGGGCGGCCTGGCTGCGCGTCGCGCACAGCCCGGTGGAGAAGGCCGGCGGCAAGTTGTGGACCGGGCCGGAGGACGCCGAACGCCTCGTGCCGGAGCCGGTGCCCCGTCCCCGGCTGCGGCTGGTACGGCAGTGGACGGACGGAGGCGACGCGTACAAGGCGGAACTGTACGACCGGGTGGCGGGCGGAACCCTGGCCTCCGGCCCGGTGCTCACGGACGCGCCCTCCCTGCCGGTGGCGTGGTGGAGCGGCCTGCGCGCGGCGCTCGGTCTGCTGTCGGCGGTCCGCACCGAGCGCACGGCGGTACGTCAGGCGTACCTGGATCGCGCCATGCCGAAGTACCTCGGCTTCCTCGACGGTGGCGGCCCGGTGCCCACCACTGCGCCGGCGTGGTCCACCGCGCACGGCGACCTCCACAGGGCGAACCTCGTCGGCCCCGAACTCGGCATCCTGGACTGGGAGGGATGGGGCTCCGCCCCGGCCGGCTACGACGCCGCCCTGCTGCACGTCTACAGCCTCGCGGTCCCCGAGACCGCCCGGCGCGTCCGTGCGGAACTGGCCGCCGTGCTCGACAGCGACGCCGGGCGCTTCGCCGAGCTGGTGGTCGTCACCGAACTCCTCCAGAGCGCCGAACGCGGGGACAACCTGGCCCTGGTACCGGCGCTGAGGCGGCGAGCCGGAGAGGTGTGGCGGGCGTTCGACGGCCGGTGACTGCCCCCGGGACTGCGCGGGGCGCGCGGCGGCCGATGCGCGCCCCCGGCCGGATCGGGTGATGGACCGTGACCCCCGCAGGGGGCGGGCCGATAGTCGGGTGGGCACAGGGTCCTACGAACAGGAAAAGGGGAGGGGTTCGGGATGGGGAGCACGAAGAGGGCGCTCGGCCGGGTGGTGGCGGGCGTGGTGATCGGGGCGCTGCTGGCGGGCTGGGCGGGCGGCGGGGTGGCGTCGGCGGATGAGACGCATGACCGGTCGCACAACGGGTTCGCGGTCACGCTGCTGAAGACGGGGCAGATCGACGATCCCCTGGAGGACGTGCTGGAGCACGCCTCGATCCTGGGTGGCAGCACCAGCACCCAGGAGTAGGGGCGGCGGGCGTCAGGCCGGGAGGGTGCGGTAGGCGGTGAGGAGGCGCGTGGTCGTGGACGTGTCCGCCGGGAGGAGGGGTTCGCGGACCGGGCCCGAGGGGTGGCCGAGGGCGCCCAGGAGGGCCTTCGCGGTCACCGTGCCCGGCAGCCCCGCCGCCATCATCAGTTCGACCAGCGGCAGGAGCCCGGCGTTCCGCTCCCGCGCCCCCGCCGTGTCGCCCGCGTCGAAGGCGTCGAGGACGTCCCGGAGCCGGCGCGGCACGACGTTGGCGACGGTGGAGACGAAGCCCGCGCCGCCGATCGCGTACAGGGGCAGGTTCAGTTCCTCGGCGCCCGAGTAGTACGCCAGCGGGGAACCGGCGGCGACCCGCGCGCTGCCCAGCAGGTCGAAGGAGCAGTCCTTGACCGCGACGATCCGGGGGTGCTCCGCGAGGCGCAGCAGGGTGGCCGGTTCGATCCGGACGCCGGTGCGGACGGGGATGTCGTAGAGCATCAGCGGGATGCCCACGGAGTCCGCCACCCGCCGGAAGTGGGCCTCGACGGCGGCCTGCGGCGGGCGGCTGTAGTACGGGCTCACCACCAGCACCCCGTCCGCGCCCGACTTCTCGGCCGCGCGGGCCAGTTCGACGGTGTGCCGGGTGTCCGCCGTGCCGACGCCCGCGACGAGGGCGGCCCGGTCGCCGACCGCCTCGGACACGGCCCTGACCAGGGCGGCCTTCTCGGCGTCGGAGGTGGTGGGCGACTCGCCCGTGGTGCCGGAGAGGACGAGGCCGTCGCAGCCCTCGTCCACCAGATGCGCGGCGAGCCGCTGGGCGCCGTCGAGGTCCAGGGCGCCGTCGGCGGTGAACGGGGTGACCATCGCGCACAGGGCCCGGCCGAACGGGCGCGGGGGGACGGAAACGGAGGAGGAAACAGGGGAAGGAGTGGGCATGGGGGAAGTCTCGCGGGCGGCCGCGCCCGGGACCAGCGAGGAAAACTGGGGATGACCGTGAAGCGCTGCTGATGGATCGCGGGAGGGGAGATCGCGCGCGAGGGGAGGGGGAAGGGTGAAGCCCCGGGCCGTGGGGACGGCGCCGGGGCTTCGGACAGGGAAAGCGCTACGGGCGGAAGCGCAGCACCTGCGGGTCGTGGTCGCTGTTCTGCTGGGCGAACTCCGCGTTGATGTGCACGCTGTCGTACGAGAAGTCGTCTATCGCCGGGCTGGTCAGGATCTGGTCCAGGACCTGGCTGTTGCCGTCGTAGACGTACGAGTAGCGCTCGCCGCGCGGCAGCGAGGTGATCGCCGCGCGCAGGGCGCCGCCCGCCGTGAGGGCCTTGGTCGTGCCGGAGAACTCGAAGTCGTTGATGTCGCCGACGACCAGGACCTGCGCCCGGCGGTCCGTCTTCAGGACCTCCTTCACGAAGGTGTTGACGGACTGCGCCTGGAGGAGGCGCTTCGCCTCGGAGGAACGGTTCGGCGGCTGGTGGTGGGAGACCAGGGATTCGTCGCCGCCCTTGGAGCCGAAGTGGTTGGCGATGACGACGACCGGCTTGCCGCGGAAGCTGAACTCACCGGCCAGCGGCTTGCGGCTGCTCACCCAGGCCGCGTTCGCCGGGTCGATCCGGCCCGGCGAGTGGGTGAGGGCCGCGCGGCCCCGCTCGCGGACCACGCCCGTGGCGGTCGTCGCGTCGCCGGCGCCCCGGTCGGTGAAGGACACCCGCTCCGGGTTGAACAGGAACACCTGGCGGATGTTGCCGCCGGGCTCGCCGCCGTCCTTGTTGTTCTCCGGGTCCACCGAGCGCCACTCGTACGCCGGGCCGCCCGCCGCCTTGATCGCATCCGTGAACTTCGCGATCGTCTGCCCGGCCGAGACCGTGCCGTCGTTCTTCGCGCCGTTGTCGTCCTGGATCTCCTCCAGGGCGAGGATGTCGGGCGAGGCGAGGTTCTCCACCACGCCCTTCGCCAGCGCGTCGAACTTCTCCTGCGGGTCGGACGGGTCCAGGTTCTCCACGTTGTACGTGGCCACGGCCAGTTCGCCGGAACGCTGCGGGCGGGTGCGCTCGCGCTCCAGGCCGCGGTCCTTGACCGTGCCGAGGGTGCGCGCGGTCAGGGTGTAGCCGCCGTACTGGTTGAAGTCGAGCGGGCCCTCGGTGGCGCCCGCGAGGATGTCGCCGACGTTCGCGGACGGGAACGGCTTCTCGGCGAGCGGGGTCAGCGACTGGACCTTGAGACGGCCGGTGTTCTGCGCCGTGTACGAGCCGTAGACCGTGCCGCCGCGGCGGTTGTCGTTCTCCCACGGCTTGACCGTGACCCACAGCTCCGCGTGCGCGTTGGTCGCGCCCACCACGCGGGAGGCCCCGATCCGGACGTTGGTGCCCTCCAGGGACTCGTAGTAGTCCAGGGCGTAGGAACGCGGGCGCAGGGTCAGCCCGTTGATGCTGCCGCCGTTCGCCGGGTCGCCCTTCGGGGTGTACGCGGCGGGCACGGTCCAGTCCGAGACGGTGACCGGGGCCGGCACCTTGTTGCCCTGGGACAGGACGGTCACGGTCGGCTTGGCTATCTGGGTCAGCGACTGGTTGCCGGACGCCGCACCGCCCGGTACGTACTCGCCGACGGTGCCGGAGACCAGCACGCTGTCCCCGACCGCCACGGTCGGCACCGAGCTGGTGAAGACGAACACGCCCTCGCTGGTGGCCGGGTTGCCGTCGCCGCGCGGGTCCTGGAACCAGAAGCCCCGCGAGCCGTAGGTGCGCACGCCCGTGACGATGCCGGGGACGTCGGCGACCTGCTGCCCCACCAGCGGGGAGACACGGGTGGCGCCCTGGATGTCGTGGATCTTGACCTCGCCGGCGGTGGCGGTGGTGCTGGCCCCGGGGGTCTCGGCGGCGGTCGCGCCGGTGGAACCGGCGAGCAGGCCCGCGGCCAGGGCGGCGACGACGACGGCCGCGACGGCGGACGTTCTCGGGACGACAGAGGAAGACATCGAGCAACTCCGGGATGAGGGTTGAGGGGTGGCGCCGTCCCGGCTGGTCGTGCACAGGACAGCTCTACGCGCGTCAATCTCTTGGCTGGACCGCCCACTTGTCAAGGGTGGTCAGGTGTACGCGGGCGCACGGGCCGGTGAACGCCCGCGCCACCGCCCCCGAAGGGCCCGCGGGATGCACCGGCGCGCGGCGGGAGGGGTGCGGAACGTCTAGGCTGGGATGCCGCCCGGCCCACGAGGCCGTGTCGGTACGTCCGTGAGGCCGCCGGTATGTCCGTACGCGCGGAGGAGAACCGCCAGATGCCAGAAGACCGCCCCACCCTTCCGCCGGTCCTGCTGCACTCGGATGCGGAGTTGGCGCGGGCGGCGCTCGCCGCGCCGCTGCTGTCCCGCGCGGTGCGGCTGGCCCGCTGGGCGGGACCGCACACCCGGGTCGGCGCCGGGGGCGAGCTCGTGGACGAGCAACTCCCCGACGCCGCACGGGAGCTGGGGCTGCCGACGGGGGAGGACGACGACGGCCCCGCGTACGCGAGCGAGGCATGGCGGGTGGCGGTCGACACCGGGCTGGTGGAGGTCGACGACCCCGCCGACGGCGACCCCTCCGCCGACAGCGACCTCGCCGACGACGGCGACGGTGAGGACGGGGCGGCGGCCGCCGGAGCCCGGAGCGCCGTCGCCGGCGGGAACCTCGCGCTGGTCACCCAGGGCTCGCCCCAGGACGTCCTCGGCCTCTGGCTCGACGCCCTCGACGTGGTCCTCGCGGACGCCGAGGCGCCCGTCGTCGACGACCTCCAGTCGCTGGTGGGGGAGGACGGCGAGATCGACTTCGACGCCCTCGACTGGGACCCCGAGGCCGAGGCCGAGTTCCTGGAGGGCGTGCTCGGCAATCTGTACCTGCTCACCGTCTCCGAGGGCGGCGCGGGCGAGGTGCCCGTACCGCTGCCGGTGCTCGCCGCCTCCGTGGTCGTCCCCGAGGACATGGGCGAGCCGACGGACGAGGTGCTGGAGCAGGTCTCCGACGCGATGATGCGCCTGGACGACCAGTTCCGGCTGCTGGAGCCCATCGGCCTCGTCGAGTACCGGCCGGTCGACGAGTCCCTGATGGCCGAGGAGGACGAGGCAGCCGCCGACCCGGTGGCGGACGACGGCGCCCCGGCGGACGAGGTCTCGGAGGACGACGTCGCCCGCTACGGCCTGGTGCGGCTGACCCCCCTCGGCCTCTACGGCATCCGCGCGCGGCTGCTGGAGGCGGGGGTGGACGCCCCGGCCGTCGGCGACCTCGCGGACAAGGGGGCCGACGCCCTCCTCGACGGCCTGGCCCGCTACCCCGACCCGGCCGCCCGCGCCGAGACCGAGCTGTGGCTCACCCCGCGCGACCCGGCCGCCGCGGCCCGGGACCTGCTCGCCGCGGCCCGGGGCGCGGACCGGGGAGCCCCGCTGCGCAGGCTCCACTGCCAGCAGGCGCTCGCCCTGGTCGGACCGCACGCCGAGCCCGCCGTGCGGGAGGTGCTGGAGGACGCCGAGCTGGGCGGTCTTGCCCGGGTCTGGCTCGCGGAACGCGGCGCGGCGGACGTCCCGCCGCCGCCCGAGTCGATGATCTTCTGGCTGGCCGTGGACACGATCGCCGCCCAACTGGACGCGGACGGCGAGGTCGACGAACTCCAGGACCTGATCGAGGGCCTGGTCGGCCAGCACAGCGGCTTCTTCGACGCGGCCTGGCGGGTCGGGCACCCGGCGACGGCGGACGTGCTGGAGGCGATGGGCCGGTTGCACCGGGACAAGGGGCTGGCCAAGGAGGCGCGGAAGGCGGCCTTCAAGGCGCGCTCGCACGGCGGCGGCTAGGGGCCGCGCTCGCACGGCGGCTGGGGCCGCGTACGGGGGGCGGCTGGGACCGCGCACGGGTGGCGCCGCGCCGCCTGGGGACCGACCGCGCACGGGTGGCACCGGCCCGGGAGTCGCACGGCGGCGCGGGCCGGCCCCCGGGGCCCCGCGGCGCGCCCGCCGCGGTCACGAGGGGGTCACGACGGCATCACGGTGCTGCGCGGGAGCCCTGGAACGCCGGGGTCGCGCGAAGCCCGGAAGCCACGGCCGTGGCTTCCGGGCTCCGGAAGGCGCATACTCGCCTCAATGACCATGTCAGCCGGATCCCGGCGCCAACTGGCCACCAGTCCCTTCAACCGTCCCGCCCCCGAAGCACCCCCCGTCGAGCTCTACGCGGTGGGTGACCGGGTTTCGCACGATCAGTTCGGCCTCGGCCGCGTCCTCGCGGTGGAGGGAGACAACGCCGCGGTGCTCGTCGACTTCGCGAGCCGTCACGGCCGCATCGTCAATCCCTTCACCAAGCTCACCAAGCTCTGAAGCGGTCTCGGACCCGGCAGGGTTTCCGGAACCGGCAGGGTTTCCGAACGGTCCCCGGGGCGGACGTCACCGACGCCCGCCCCGGGGACCGGCCGTTTCAGAGCGCCTGGGCGGCCGGCTTGACCATGCCGCGCACGGTGCGGGACTTCACGAAGTCGCCCATCGCGGTCATCTCCCACTCGCCGGAGAACTGCCGGATCAGCTTGGCCATCATCACGCCGGTCTGCGGCTCCGCCGAGGTCAGGTCGAAGCGGACCAGCTCCTCGCCCGTCGCGGCGTCCAGCAGGCGGCAGTACGCCTTGGCCACCTCGGTGAACTTCTGCCCGGAGAAGGAGTTGACGGTGAAGACCAGGCCCGTCGCGTCCGCGGGCAGTCGGCCGAGGTCCACGACGATCGTCTCGTCGTCGCCCGCGCCCTCACCAGTGAGGTTGTCGCCGGAGTGCTTGATCGCGCCGCCGAGGATGGACAGCTTCCCGAAGTAGCAGCTGTCCAGATGGTTGCGCTGGGGGCCGTACGCGATGACGGAGGCGTCCAGGTCGATGTCCTTGCCCCGGTACGCGGGCTCCCAGCCGAGGCCCATCTTGACCTGGGAGAGCAGCGGGCGGCCGCCCTTGACCAGGGAGACGGTCTGGTTCTTCTGGAGGCTGACCCGGCCCTTGTCGAGGTTGATCTTCCCGACGCCGGGCGCGGGGGCGGCGGGCGCCTGCGGGGCGGGGGCCGGGGGCGGGGGCGTGGCGGCGAGGCGCGGGTCGGCCACCGGGGGAGCGGGCGGCGCGGCGGGTGCGGCCGGGGTCACGGGGGCGGCGGCCGCGGGCTCCTCGTCGACGGAGACGCCGAAGTCGGTGGCGATGCCCGCCAGCCCGTTCGCGTACCCCTGGCCGACGGCGCGGGCCTTCCAGGCGCCGTTGCGCCGGTAGACCTCGATGACGACCAGGGCCGTCTCGGCGCCGAGGCGCGGCGGGGTGAAGGTGGCGAGGGTGGTGCCGTCGTCGGCGTTGCGGACGGTGGCGGTCGGTTCGACGCCCTGGAAGGTCTGCCCCGCCGCGTCCGGGCTCGCCGTGACGACGATCTTCTCGATGGCGGGCGGCAGGGCGGTGGTGTCCACCACGATCGCGTCGGGCGCGGTGCCGCCGCCGGAGCGGTAGGTCACGCCGGGGCCCTGCGGCTGGTTGTAGAAGATGAAGTCGTCGTCGGAGCGCACCTTGCCGTCGGCGGTGAGCAGCAGGCCCGAAACGTCGAGCCGCACCGGGGCGGCGACGTCGACCGCCACGCGCGCGGCGGTGAGAGGGATGTTCGAGCCGGGGGTCATAGCTGTCATGCCAGACGTAACGAGCGAGTCCGCTTTACCGTTCCCTTACCCTTCGCCGGGCTTCGCCGGACCCTCCGTTCGGCCCAGGCGCCCCTGCGAAGGCCCCTGCGAAGGCTCCGGGTGCGCAGGGCGGCGGCGGGGGCATCAGCGGTTGCGCGGGTGGTTCCGCGCCGTCCGCTCGTTGCCGAAGCGGTAGGCGCCCGTCCAGCGCGCCATCACGAGCTGGGCGTCCCCCGACTCGGCCTGAGCGAGGAACTTCGCCGCGCGGTCGCCGCGCAGGGTGCCGGCGGCGCGGCCGCGGTGGGTGATGACGACCGTGCCGTCACCGCGCCGCTCGTAGCTGAATCCGGAAGGTCTGGCCATGCCCGCCATCCTGGCGCGCCCGGCCGCCCGCCGGCATCCGGTTTTCCCCGACCGAAGCGCGACGGCGCTGCTACGGCCGGCGCGGCGGGTCCGTGGTGAACGGCCCGCCCACGCGGGTGTGCTCCGGATTGTCCGGGTCCAGTTCACCGTGCTCGGCGAGGAGCTTCTCCGCGTACTGCTCGGAGTCGTCCTGCGGTTCGTAGCCGAGGGCGCGGGCGCTGGAGAGGTCCCACCAGAGCCGGGTGTTCGCCGAGGAGCCGTAGACGACGCTGTGGCCGACGCCCTCGGCGGTCAGGGCCGCGTCGAAGAGCCGGGCCGCGTCGCCGGGGCTCAGCCAGGTCGACAGCATCCGCACCGAGGACGGCTCCATGAAGCAGGAGCCGATCCGCACCGAGACGCTCTCCAGCCCGTGCCGGTCCCAGTAGAGCTGGGCCAGGTCCTCACCGAAGCACTTGGACAGGCCGTAGTAGGTGTCCGGGCGGCGGCGGGTCTCGACGGGGATGAGGTCGGCGGGGGCGACCGGCACCGGCCCGGCCGGGCGGGGGACGAAGCCCACGGCGTGGTTGCTGGAGGCGAACACGATCCGGGGCACGCCCTCCGCCCGCGCCGCCTCGTAGAGGTTGTGGGTGCCCACGATGTTGGCCGCGAGGATCTTCTCGAACGAGGACTCCAGGGAGATCCCGGCGAGATGGACGATCGCGTCCACGCCCCGGACCGCCTCCCGCAGCGCCTCGGTGTCCGCGAGGTCGGCCGTGACCGCGTCCGGTTCGCCCGCCAGCGGGACGGTGTCGAAGAGGCGGAGGGTGTAGCCGTAGGCGGGCAGCAGCCCGCGCATCAGTGTGCCCAGTCCACCGGCGGCGCCGGTGAGCAGGACGGTACGGGGTGCCGGCATGGGTACTCCTCGCTCCTCGCGACTGGTCGGGGCGGGCGGTCGGGCCCGTGAACCCCGGCTACCCGCCGGGGCGGCCGGTGATCCGCGATCCGCGGCGTCAAGTGTCGCGCAGCGAGGGCGAGTCGGGGGCCGGAACGCCGATCCGCTCCCGCCGGCTCTCGTGCCGCAGGGCCGCCCAGGTGGCGAGGGCGCCGGCGCCCTCCCAGACGGCGACGCCGAGGAACCCGGCCGGCGCCCGGTCCATGACGACGGCCAGGGTGAACACCGTGCAGGTCAGCAGCCGGAACGGCACCGTCCAGCGGAAGAAGGGCCGCCAGCCGGAGAGGGCTGCGAGGACGTAGTAGACACCCATGTTCAGCGCGGCCATGGAGGACGCGGTGAGGAAGGCCGTGGTCAGATCGCCGTCCGCCCGGCTGCCGTCCGGCACGGTCGCCAGCCGCAGCGAGGCCAGCAGGGCGTCCGGCGCCAGCAGCCCGGTCACGCCCGAGAGCACCGCGAGGACGCCGAAGACGGCCATGGTCCAGCCGGACGGGGTCAGGGCCGACAGGGACAGGGACGGCACGGAACGGGACCGGGGCGGCGCGGGCACGGGAGCCTCCAGGGGGCGGACAGGCCGGACGGATGGGGTGGGCGGGACAGGCACGGTACGGCGGGACCGCGCGCCCCCTTGCCTACCGCGCCGGGCCGCCCCTGCCCAGCCCCTTTCCGCACCCGGTTGCCGCCGTACCCGTTGCCCCGCACCGCGTCGCCCCGGACCGCCTTCCGTCGCACCCGGTTGCCGGCGCACCGCGTTCCGCACCGGCGCGGCGCTACCGCAGTGCCGCGCGCATCATCTTCTCCGCGACCGGGGCCGCCAGGCCGTTGCCGCTCACCTCCGAGCGCGCCGCGCCCGAGTCCTGGATCACCACGGCCACCGCGACCCGCTTCCCGCTCGCCGGGTCGTGCGCGTAGGAGGTGAACCAGGCGTACGGCGTACGGCTGTTGTTCTCGCCGTGCTGGGCCGTGCCCGTCTTCCCGCCCACCTCGACGCCGTCGATCCGGGCGTTGGACCCGGTGCCCTCCTCCACCACGGTGACCATCGCGCTGCGCAGCTCCTCGGCGACCGAGGAAGAGACGATCCGGTGCGCACCCCGGTCCGGGGACTCCAAGGTGTCCCCGTCCGAGTCCACCACCTCGGACACCATGTGCGGATCCGCCATGACCCCGTCGTTCGCCAGGGCCGCCGACACCATGGCCATCTGGAGCGGGGTGGCGGTCACATCGAACTGGCCGATCCCGCTCAGCGCGGTCTGGGCCCTGTCCATCCCGGTCGGGTAGACGCTCGGGTACGCCCGCACCGGGACGTCCTGCTCCTTGTCGTTGAAGCCGAACTTCTCGGCCTTCTCCCGGACCGTGTCCTGCCCCAGGTCCACGGCGAGCTTGCCGAAGACGTTGTTGCACGAGTACTGCAGCGCGGTGCGGATCGAGGCGTTCTCGCAGGGCGCGGACGGGTTCTCGTTCGGCAGGTCCCGGGTGGAGCCGGGCAGGCGGTACGGGACCGGGCTGTCGGTCCGCTCGTCGACCGAGCCGTACAGCCCCTCCTCCAGCGCCGCCGCCGCGACCACCAGCTTGAACGTGGAGCCCGGCGGCAGAGGCTGGCGCAGGGCCCGGTTCACCAGCGGCTTGTCCGGGTCGTCCAGCAGCTTCCGCCACGCCTCGCCGTCCGAGGCCCCGCTGATCGCCGACGGGTCGTAGGAGGGTGTGCTCACCAGGCCGAGGATCTCGCCGGTCGCCGGATCGATCGCGACCGCCGCGCCCTTGGTGTCGCCGAGCGCCTCGAAGCCCGCCTTCTGCACCGCCGGGTCGATCGTGGTCAGCACGTCGCCGGGCTTCTGGCGCTCGCCGGTCAGTACGTTCAGCGGGTTCTTCAGCCGGTCGTCGGTGCCGTCGAGGACATCGGCGTAGATCCCCTCCAACTGGGTGGAGCCGAACGCCTGCGAGCTGTAGCCGGTCACCGGCGCGTACAGCGGGCCGTCGGTGTAGTCCCGCTGGTACGCGAGATCACCGCTCTCGGTCCGCGCCGAGCCGGTGACGGGGGACCCGCCCACGACGATGTCCCCCAGCGGTGCCGCGTACTGCTCGACGACGTTGCGGTGGTTGTACTTGCTGTCGGCCAGGGCCTTGGCGTCGTACGCCTGGAGCCAGGTCGCGCGCACCAGGAGCGCGAACACCAGCAGCAGGGTGAAGACGGAGGCCCTTCTGATCGTCTTGTTCATCCCGACCGGAGGACGAGCCGGGAGCGGCGGATCGTTCCGCCGTGCGGCTTTTCTCAGGGCTTTCTCAGGTGCGGAGGCCCTGTGTGCGGAGACTCCATGTGCGGAGGCCCTGTGTGGGGAGACTCCATGTGCGCGGGCCCTATGTGGCCGCGCCCCATGTGCTTGGGCCCTGTGTGCCGGGTGCCTATGTGCGCGGCGGGACGAAGCCCGACTCATAGGCCGCGATCACCGCCTGGGTCCGGTCCCGCGCCCCGGTCTTCGCCAGGACGGCCGCGACATGCGACTTGGTGGTCGCCGGCCCCACCCCATCCGCTCCGCGATCTCCGCGTTGCTCAGGCCCCGGGCCATCAGGCGCAGCACCTCCGCCTCGCGGCTGGTCAGCCGGGCCGCCCAGGCGGGCGGCGCGCTCGCCGGGCGGGGAGCGTGCTCGGCGGCGAGCGCGCGCACCGCCGCCGGGAACAGCAGGGAGTCGCTGCGCGCGACCAGCCGCACGGCCTGGACCAGCTCCTCGGCGGCGGCCCGCTTCAGCAGGAAGCCCGCCGCGCCCGCGCGCAGCGCGTCGTACACATAGGAGTCGTTCTCGAAGGTGGTCACGACCACGATCCGGGGCGGGTCGTCCAGGGTGGCGAGGATCTGCTCCGTGGCCCGGATGCCGTCGGTCTCGGGCATCCGCACGTCCATCAGCACCACGTCCGGCCGCAGGGCGCGCACCACCGAGACCGCCTCCGCGCCCGTCGCGGCCTCGCCCACCACGGCGAGGCCCGGCTCGGCGTCCAGGATCACCCGCAGGGCCGTGCGCACCATCCGCTCGTCGTCGGCGAGCACGATCCGCACGGGGGCGGTCCCGTCCGTGGGCCCGGGCCCGCTCCCGGGGGCGTCCGGTGCCGGGCCGCTCATCGCGCACCCCCGGCCGCGCCCGGGCCGCCGGGGCTGAACGGGCCGCCGGGGCCGTACGGGAGCGACGCGGTCAGCCGCCACACACCGCCCCCGGGGCCGGGCTCGGGACCGGCCCCCGCGCGGCCGCCCAGCAGCGCGGCCCGTTCGGCGACCCCGCGCAGTCCGCGGCCCCCGCCCGGGCGGACCACCGGCGCCCGGCCGGGCAGCGCGTTCTCCATCGTGATCTCCACCTTCCCGCCGTCCACGGCGATCCTCAGCGACACCGGGAGGCCCCCGGCATGACGCAGGGCGTTGCTCAGCCCCTCCTGCACGATCCGGTACGCCTCCCGGGAGACCCCCGCCGGGACGGCGGCCGGGTCGCCCGCCGTCCGCAGGTCCACCGCCACCCCGCTGCGCGACACCAGCCCGCCGACCCCCGTCAGCAGCGGTCCCGTCCCGCCCGGGGCCGGGTCCCCGCCCGCCTCCGCGCTCCCGGCGGGCGGTTCGTCGTCCCGGCGCAGCAGGCCGAGGACCGCGTCCAGTTCGCCGACCGTGCGCCGGCAGGTCTCCTCGATCGCGCCCAGCGCCTCCCGGACGAACTCCCGGTCGCCCGCGCGGTCGCTGTCCAGCACCCGGCGCGCGGCGCCCGCCTGGAGGGTCACGGCCGACAGGGCGTGCCCCACCGAATCGTGCAACTCCCGTGCCAGCCGGTTGCGTTCGGCCAGCTCCGCGGCCCGCCGCTCGGCCTCGGCCAGCCGGTCGGCGGGCGTCGGACCGAGGAGCACCGGCGCCCGGTTCGCCAGCAGCGCTCCCGCGGCCGCCGAGGCCGCCGCGAGGGCCAGCAGCATCCCGAGGCCCGCGAGCGGCAGGAGCACGTTCCACCAGCCCGAGCCGCCCACGTCCAGCTCCCGGCGCAACGAGGGCAGGAACGGGGCCACGACCAGGGCGGCGGCGAACGGCGGCAGCGCGAGCGACGCCCCGCTGACCAGCGCCCCGACGCCCAGATGCAGGGCGAACCAGCCCGCCGTGCGCACCCGCGCCGCCCGGCCGCGCGCCGGCCCCTCGGCGAACCGGGCCCCCGGCACCCCGCAGAGCGCCCGGGCCGCGGCCACCGAGAGCGGCCGCGCGATCGGCAGCAGCCCGGCGACCGCGGCGAGTGGCACGGCCACGCCGTACGCCGCGAACTGGAGGGCGCCGGAGCCCGCGAACGCGTTGTCCTGCCCCGTCACCGGGCCCATCACGACCGTGCCCACGAGCCAGAACGGCATCAACAGGGCTCCGCCGAGCACCAGATGCACCCAGCGCAGCCGGGCCCGCGTGCCCAGCAGCGCCCGCGCCGCGCCCCGCAGGGCGGAGCCTGTGCCGGGGCTGGAGCCGGGGGCCGCGCCGCGCGCCCGGTCGCCGGTGCCGGGACCGGAACCCGCGCCGGGGACGACGCCGCCCGCCCCCTCGCTCACGCGGGCCGCCGGGTCAGCACGGTGACCGTCACCGCGCTCAGCAGCAGACCGGAGATCATCCCCACAGCGTAGGTGAGCGTCACCACCGCCGTCCGGCTCTCGCCGTCGGCGGGCAGCAGGGAGCCGATCAGCATCCAGCCGCCCCAGGCCGTCCACGCGGCCGTGGCGACCCAGGAGCCCGCCAGCACCGGCCCCAGCCGCAGCCGGGGAGCCGCCCGGAACGCGAGGACCAGCGCGCAGACCACGGCGACCACCGCGAACGCGGCGCGCAGCCCTTCCAGGAGCCGGAAGTCGGCCGGGCCCGACGCCCCGAGCCCGGTCCTCGCCCCGCCCGCCCACGCCAGGTGGACGGCGGCCGGGAAGACGGCGGCGACGGCCCCGAGGACGGCGCAGCACCGGACCCCCTTGGTGGCGGCGGAGTCCGGCAGTCCGCCGACCGTCCCCTGCCACAGCACGCCCCAGCGGTCCCGGGTGTACAGCAGGAACAGCGCGCCGAGGGCGAGGCCCTGGAGGATGAAGCCGCCGTAGACGACGGCGAACACCCAGGCGTCCAGGAAGGTTTCGGCGCGGTCGGCGGCGGTGCCCTGGGAGGTGCCGAACAGGCCCGCCGCGAGCTGGAGCGGGTAGCCGGTCATGATCGGCGCGAGCAGCCCGGTGGCCGTCCACATCGGCACGGTCAGCAGCCAGGGCCGCACCCGAGCCCCCCACGGCCGGGTGAGCAGCAGGGCGAGGACGATCACCGAGCCGTCCATCAGCACGGTGACGGCGTTGGCGACGGCGGTCGCGGTGGGGTGGTCGAGGAGGACGCTGCCCTCCGGGATGCCGACACGGCTGCCGGTGAGCCAGGCGGTCTTGAGCGTCAGATAGGGGAGGCAGGCGGCGATCGCGACGGCCCGCAACCAGGCCCGGGCACGGTCGGTGCGCGCGGCGCCGGGGGTGGTGGTCTGCGCGGCGGCCGGCGCGCCTGCCGTACGAATCACGGGGTCCATGGCGTCCACCCTGCTGGCCCGGGGCGCGGCGCACCTCCTGCGCCCGGAGGATCCCTCTCCGCCGCCCGGCGGAGACGCGCCGCGCGCCGGGTGGTTCGGGCCCGCCCCGGGGGCCCCTGGCCACGACCGGCAACCCCGTCCAGAATGAACCCCGTTCGCACACGCAGAGTCGGGAGGGGCCCGCGGTGGCAGCAGCACAGGTCTGGAGCGTGGACCCGCGTACCGGGCGGCGCCGGGAGCAGGTCGCGGCCGAGGCCACGGCGGGCGAGGTCGACGGCGCCGTCCGGGCCGCCCACGCGGCCCGCGCACAGCTCGCGGACCGCGCCGTACGGGCGGCCTTCCTGCGTACCGCCGCCGCCCTCCTGGAGAAGTCCCGGGACGCGCTCGTCGAGACGGCGGACGCGGAGACCGCCCTCGGCCCCGCCCGGCTCACCGGCGAACTGGCCCGCACCTGCTACCAGTTGCGGGCCTTCGCCGGGGTCGTCGAAGAGGGCGCCTTCCTGGACGTGGTGATCGACCACCCGGACCCGGCCGCCACCCCGCCCGTCCCCGACCTGCGCCGCTACAAGATCCCGCTGGGCGTGGTCGCGGTGTACGCGGCCTCCAACTTCCCCTTCGCGTTCTCCGTCCCCGGCGGCGACACCGCCAGCGCCCTCGCGGCCGGCTGCCCGGTCGTCGTCAAGGCCCACCCCGACCACCCCGCCACCTCCGAGCTGGTCGCGGCGGTGCTGCGGGCCGCGGCGGCCGAACACGGTCTGGACTCGGCCGTGCTCGGACTCGTCCACGGCTTCGACGCGGGCCTGGGGCTGGTGCGCCACCCGCTGGTCGCCGCGGCCGGGTTCACCGGCTCGGTACGCGGCGGCCGGGCCCTCTTCGACGCGGCCGCCGCCCGCCCCGCGCCCATCCCCTTCCACGGCGAACTCGGCTCGCTCAACCCGGTGGTGGTCACCGTGGCCGCCGCGGCCGAACGCGCGGCGGAGATCGGGGCCGGGCTGGCGGGCTCGATGACCCTGGGCACGGGCCAGTTCTGCGTCAAGCCCGGACTGGTGCTGGTCCCGGCGGGGGAGGCCGGGGACCGGCTCGTGGGCGCCCTCGCCGAGGCGGTGGCCGAGGCCCCGGCCGGGGTCCTGCTCGACGCCCGGATGCGGGAGAACTTCCTCGGCGGCGCGGCGGAGCGGGCCGCCCTGGACGGCGTCGCCGCGCCCGTCGCCCCGGGCGCGGCCGAGGGGCAGGCCGTCCGGCCCGGCTTCCTGACCGTCCCCGCCGCCCGGCTGACCGGGCCCGGCGCGCACGACGCCCTCCTGGAGGAGTGCTTCGGCCCGCTGACCGTCGTCGCCCGCTACACGGACCCGGCCGAGGCGAGCGCGGTCCTGGCCCGGCTGCCCGGCAACCTCTCGGCCACCGTCCACCTCTCCGCCGAGGAGGCCCACGGAGGCGGTGACGGCCCCCGCCTCCTCGCGGAACTCACCCCGCTCGCCGGCCGGGTCCTCGTGAACGGCTGGCCCACCGGCGTCGCCGTCGCCCCCGCCCAGCACCATGGCGGCCCCTACCCGGCGACCACCTCCACCTCGACCTCCGTCGGTGCGACCGCCGTCGAACGCTGGCTGCGCCCGGTGACCTACCAGACCACCCCCGAGCCGCTCCTCCCGCCGGAACTCCGCGACGACAACCCCCTCGGCCTGCCCCGCCGCGTGGACGGCCGCCCGGAACACGGCCGCCTGGAGCCCTGACCTGCACGGCTCGCCCACCCCGTCCCCTCCCGGGGCGGAATGCGGACGGGGGCGTGCGCGTTGTCGTGACGAGGTGCGCGCAGCCTGCGCGCCCGGGTCCCACCGCGCGAATCCGCACGCGATTCCCGCGACCCCGCACGACACGTACGACCTGGAGTGATGACAAGCATGCGCGTCGAGATCTGGAGCGACATCGCCTGCCCGTGGTGCTACATCGGCAAGGCCCGCTTCGAGCAGGGCCTCGCGGCCTTCGCGCACGCGGACGAGGTCGAGGTCGTGCACCGTTCCTTCGAGCTGGACCCGGACCGGAAGCGAGGCGATACCGCCCCCGTGATCGACATGCTCGCGCGGAAGTACGGCCGGACCCTGGACGAGGCCCGCGCGATGGAGGAGCACGTCGCCGCCAACGCGCGCGCCGAGGGCCTCGGGTACCGCACGGAGGGGCGCGACCACGGCAGCACCTTCGACATCCACCGGCTGCTGCACCTCGCCCGGGCCCGCGGACGTCAGGACGCCCTGCTGAACCTGGCCTACCGAGCGAACTTCGCCGAGGAGCGCTCCGTCTTCGACCCCGAGGTGCTGGTCGCGCTCGGCGTCGAGGCCGGGCTCGACGAGGCCGAGGTCCGGGGCGTCCTCGCGGACCACTCCGCCTACGCGGAGGAGGTGCGCGCCGACGAGCGGGAGGCGGCCGCGCTGGGCGCGACGGGCGTGCCGTTCTTCGTCTTCGACCGCCGCTACGGAGTCTCCGGCGGCCAGCCCGCCGAGGTCTTCACGCAGGCCCTGGAGCAGGCATGGCGCGGCCGCGCCCTCACCCCGGTCGGCCCCGCCGACGCCCCCGACGCGGCGGCCTGCGGCCCGGACGGCGCCTGCGACGTTCCGGCGTAACCTTTCCGGTCGGTCAAGCGGGTCGGTCGGTTAAGGCTTCCGGTCGGTCAACCTTTCCGGTCGGTCAAGCGGGCCGCCCGGTCAACGCTTCCGGCCGGTCAAAGCGTCAGCCGGCGGGTGAAGGACGTGCCCGGGCGGCCCGCCACCTCCGTCGGGCCGGTGGGGGTGAAGCCCGTGCGGGTCAGGACCGTCAGGGAGGCGGTGTTGTCCAGGGTGGTCACCGCGCGGAGCGCGGTCAGCCCGTACGCGTCCGCCGCCAGGGCGCACACCTCCCGCACGGCGGCGGTCGCCAGGCCCCGGCCGGCCGCGCTCCGGGCGATGCGGTAGCCGAGTTCGGCGCAGCCCTCCGCCACGTCCACCAGGTTGACCCGGCCGAGGACCGTGCCCGCCTCGTCCACCAGGACGTGGAAGTAGCAGGCGCCGGTGGCCTGTTCGGCGAGCAGGGCCGCGTGCCGGGAGTCGAACTCCGCGAAGTACGCGTTGCCCCGGTCCGGGACCGAGGCGGCGAAGTACGCGCGGTTCTCCCGTTCGAAGGCGAGCAGGGCGGGGGCGTGGTCGGCGCCCAGCCGCTGGAGGAGAGGGTGGGGTGCGGGCATGCGCGGCACGCTACCGAGGGTCCGCCCGCCCCGCACCGGGATTCCGGCCCGCGCCGACGGCTCCCGCGGCGAGGCGCCATTGACCGGTGGGCACCGGGCGACGGAGGGTGACCGCATGGACCGTACACAGAGTGCCGGGGACCTCCACCCGTCGGCCGCCGGTGAGTTCGCGCCCGCGTCGACGTATCTGAACACCTCTCTCTGCGGACTGCTGCCGCACCGCTCGGTGCGCGCGATCACCCGCCTCGCCCAGGAACTCGCCGAGGGCCGGACCGGCGGGTCCGGCGACTGGGACGCGGTGGAGGACTCCCGCGCCTCGTTCGCCCGGCTCACCGGCGTCGACGCGGCCCGGGTCGCGGTCGGCGGCTCGGTCTCGGTGCACGTCGGGCTGATCGCCGCGTCGATGCCGCCGGGGGCCGAGATCCTGTTCCCCGAGGACGAGTACGCCTCCGTCATCACCCCGTTCACCGTCCGGGGCGATCTGCGCACCCGGTTCGCGCCGCTGGAGAAGCTGGCCGATGCGGTGGGGCCGGAGACCGCCCTCGTCGCCCTGTCCTCGGTGCAGTCCTCGGACGGCCGGATCGCCGACCTGGCCGCCGTCCGCGCCGCCGCGGCCGCCCACGGGGCCCGCACCCTGCTGGACGCGAGCCAGTCGGCGGGCTGGCTGCCGCTGCGCGCGGGGGAGTGGGACTACACCGTGACCGGCGCCTTCAAGTTCCTGCTCTGCCCGCGCGGTGTCTCCTTCCTGACGGTCACCGAGGACGCGCAGCGGGAACTGGTTCCGCTGCACGCGGGCACCTTCGCCGCCGAGCACCTGTGGGAGACGACCTACGGGCCGATCACCGAACTCGCGCACTCGGCACGCCGGTTCGACGCCCCGCCCTCGTTCCTCTCGTACCACGGGGGCCGCCGGTCGCTGGCGCTGGTCGAGGAGATGGGGGTGGACGCGCTGGGCGGGCACGCGCTGGCCCTGGCCCGGCGTTTCCGCGCGGGCCTCACGGAGCTGGGACGCCCGGCGGTGGAGGCGGACTCGGCGGTCGTCGCCGTCCCGGGGCTGGGCGACCGGGCGGGTGCGCTGGCCGCCGCGGGCGTGGCGGTGTCGGCCCGGGCGGGCGGCTTGCGGGCCGCGTTCCACCTGTACAACACGGCGGCGGATGTGGACCGGACCCTGGACCTGCTGGCGTAGGCCGCGCCCCGGAAGCCGGCCTTGGGACGACGGGCCCGGACCCGCCCCGGTCGGCCCGGACCCGTCCCGGTCGGCCCGGACCCGTCCCGGTCGGCCCGGACCGGGCCCGCGCCCGGCCCGCCCCGCCCCGGAAGCCGAACCACCCCGGGCGGCGGGCCCGCGCCCGCCCCGGACGGACGGGCGGGGCCGGCCCCCGCGGCTAGCCCGCCGCCCGGGCCCGGACCTCCGGGCAGTCCGCCGTCTCGGTGTGCAGGCTCTGCTCCACCTTGCCGAGCAGCCGGGCGAGTTCGGTGCGCTCGTGCGGCGCCAGCCCGGCGAGGGTCTTCTCCTCCAGCTCGGCCCACACCTCGGAGACCTCCGTCAGCAGCGCGCAACTGCGCGGGGTCGCCTCGACCAGCACCGCGCGCCGGTCGCCGGGGTCGGGGCTGCGGCTGACATGGCCGGTCTGCTCCAGGCGCTGGAGCATCTTGGTGACCGTGGAGGGGTCCAGACCGACCTCCCGGATGAGCTCCGACTGGCGCACCGGCCCCGCGCCCCACAGGCGCATCATCAGGAACTCCTGGCCGGGGTAGAGGTCCAGGCGCCGCAGCAGCTTGCCCGCGGCGATGCGGTGCAGCCGGGCGACCCGGGAGAGGGCGTGGCTCACCTCGCCGCCGTCGCAGGCGGCGAGCGGGCGCGCGTCGGTACAGACGGGGTCGCCCTGGGTGCCGGGCGCGGCGGCGGACATGGGGGCCTCCTCGGCCGCGGGCGCGCGGCCCGCGCTGCTCTGCTCGTCTACTCGATGTGTCGGCTGCTCGATTCCCGACCGCGCGGGCGGCGGGCCCGCGCGGCTGGAATGCTCCCACACATTCTATCTTGGTCGGCCAATGAATGGGGTACAGTGTGCCCCAGGCAGTTCATTGGCCGACCATATAAATCCCTTGGGGGCGTTCATGACCACCGCTTTCGACCCCGTCCGGCTCGCCGGCCGGCAGCTCGCCAACCGCATCGCCATGGCCCCGATGACCCGCAGCCGCGCCCACGGCCCCGGCCTGACGCCCACGCCGTCGGTCGTCGAGTACTACCGGCAGCGCGCCGGGGCGGGTCTGATCATCACCGAGGGCACCCAGCCCTCCGCCGTCGGCCAGGGCTACCCGGACACCCCGGGCCTGCACAGCCGCGAGCAGATCGCCGCCTGGCGCGAGGTGACCGACGCCGTGCACGCGGCGGGCGGCACGATCTTCGCGCAGCTGATGCACGCCGGCCGGATCGGGCACCCCTCGCTCCTGCCCGGCGACCTCACCCCCGTCGGCGCCTCCCCGGTCGCCGCCGAGGGGCAGGTCTTCACACACGAGGGCCCGCTCGACTTCGTCGTCCCGGCCGAGCTGAGCGGGGACGGGGTACGGGCCACGATCGCCGACTTCGCCGCCGCCGCGCGCAACGCGATCGAGGCCGGCTTCGACGGTGTGGAGCTGCACGGCGCCAACGGCTATCTGATCCACCAGTTCCTCGCGCCCAACACCAATCTGCGCACCGACGAGTGGGGCGGCGCGGAGGAGAACCGCATCCGCTTCGCGGTGGAGGCCGCGAAGGCCGTGGCCGAGGAGATCGGCCCCGAGCGCACCGCCCTGCGGATCTCGCCCGGGAACCCGTACAACGACATCGACGAGCCGGAGCCGGAGGCGGTCTACACGGCCCTCGCCCGGGAGCTGGCGCCGCTGGGCCTCGCCTATCTGCACATCATCGAGGCGGTGCCCGAGCAGCGGGAGCTGGTCCTCGCCCTGCGCAAGCTGTTCTCCGGGACGGTCGTCCTCAACCCGGCGACCGAGGGCCCGACCGGCCCGGACGCCCTCGCGCTCGTCGAGGAGGGCGTCGCCGACCTGGTCTCCTACGGCGCGCTCTTCCTGGCCAACCCGGACCTGCCCGCACGCCTGCGGGCCGGGGGACCGTTCAACACCCCCGACCCGTCCACCTTCTTCGGCGGCGGCGACCAGGGTTACACGGACTACCCCGCCCTGAACTGACACCCGAGACCCGACACCCGAGACCCGACACCCGACGCCCGAGACCTGACGCCCGAGACCTGACGCCCGACGTCTTACGCCCACCCGGCCCCGGCCCCGCACGGGGGCCGGGACCGGGACCGGGTGAACGCAGCGCGTGGCGCGGGCCGCGCTACCGCACCGGGGTGAAGTCGCGCGCCCCGATGAACTCGGGCCTGCGCACCGGAGCCGCGAACGGCTCCTCCGCCGTGTTCTCCACGCTGTTGAACACGATGAACACATTGCTGCGCGGGTAGGGCGTGATGTTGTCGCCCGAGCCGTGCATGCAGTTGCAGTCGAACCAGGTCGCGGACCCCGCCCGGCCGGTGAACAGCCGGATGCCGTGCTCGTCCGCGAAGCCCGTCAGCGCCTCGTCGGACGGGGTGCCCGCGTCCTGCATCTGGAGCGACTTCTTGTAGTTGTCCCTCGGCGTCTCGCCCGCGCAGCCGAGGAAGGTCTTGTGCGATCCCGGCATGATCATCAGACCGCCGTTGGTGTCCAGGTTCTCGGTCAGCGCGATCGAGACGGACACGGTCCGCATGTTCGGCAGACCGTCCTCGGCGTGCCAGGTCTCGAAGTCCGAGTGCCAGTAGAACCCGGAGGCCCCGAAACCGGGCTTCACATTGATCCGCGACTGGTGGACGTAGACGTCCGAGCCGAGGATCTGGCGGGCCCGGCCCACCACGCGCTCGTCGCGCACCAGGTTCGCGAAGACCTCGCTGATCCGGTGCACCTCGAACACGGACCGGACGTCCTGGGACGTGGGCTCGATGATCGAGCGCTCGTCGGCCCGCACCGCCGGGTCGGTGATCAGCCGGTCCAGCTCGGCCCGGTAGACCGCCACCTCCTCGTCGGTGACCAGCTGGTCGACGGTGAGGAAGCCGTCCCGCTCGAAGCCCATCAGATCGGCGGTGGCGATCGGGCCCGGAGCCCCGGGGGCCGACCAGACGACCGGGTCCTTGCGCGGGGTCCTCACCTCCGAGGCGCCACGGGTCGGGTAGAGATCGGTGCGTTCGGGTGCGGTGGTCATGGAGATCAGCCCTCCTCCGTGAGCAGGGGGTAGACGCCGTTCTCGTCGTGGTCCTCCCGTCCGGTGACGGGAGGGTTGAAGACGCAGATACAGCGGAAATCGGTCTTCGGGCGCATGGTGTGCTTCTCGTGCCCGTCGAGCAGGTACATCGTGCCGGGCTCGATCCAGTGGGTCTCGCCCGTCTCGTCGTTGGTCAGCTCGGCCTCGCCCTCGACGCAGAGCACGGCCTCGATGTGGTTCGCGTACCACATCGACGTCTCCGTACCCGCGTACAGCACGGTCTCGTGCAGCGAGAAGCCGACCTTCTCCTTGGCGAGCACGATGCGCTTGCTCTCCCATGTGCCGGACGCGGCCTTCACATGGCGGTCGGTGTTCTCGATGTCCTTGAACGATCGGACGATCACAGTGCCTCGCTACCTCTCTGTCTCTCCGTGTGGGTGCGTGTCGGTGCGTGTCGGTCTGTCGGTGGTGCCCCGGGAGTCCGTGGTGCCGGGGAGTCCGTGGGGTCGGACGGTCTCGCGGACCGCGCGACCGTGGGGTCAGACGGTCTCGCGGACCGCGCGCGCCAGGATGCGCAGGCCCTCGTCCAGCTCGTCGGGGGAGACGGTCAGCGCCGGCAGCAGCTTGACGACCTCGCTCTCCGGCCCGGAGGTCTCCAGCAGCAGGCCCAGCTCGAAGGCGCGGGCGCAGACCCGCCCGGCGCGCGCCTTGTCCTCGAACTCCACGCCCCACACCAGGCCCCGGCCCCGGAAGCTGACGCCCTCGCCGCCGGCCTCGTCGACGATCGACAGCAGCGCCCGCTCGACCTGCTCACCGCGGGCGATGGTCTGCTTCTCCATCTGGCCGTCGGCCCAGTAGGTGTTCAGCGCGGCGGCCGCGGTCACGAAGGCCGGGTTGTTGCCGCGGAAGGTGCCGTTGTGCTCGCCCGGCTCCCAGATGTCCAGCTCCGGCTTGAACAGGCAGAGGGACATGGGCAGTCCGTAGCCGCTGATGGACTTGGAGAGCGTGACGATGTCCGGCACGATGCCGGCCTCCTCGAAGGAGAAGAAGCCGCCGGTGCGGCCGCAGCCCATCTGGATGTCGTCGACGATCAGCAGCATGTCCTGGCGCTCGCACAGCTCCTTGAGCGCGCGCAGCCACTCGGGCCGGGCCACGTTGATGCCGCCCTCGCCCTGGACCGTCTCCACGATCACGGCGGCGGGCTTGTTGAGACCGGAGCCCTGGTCCTCCAGCAGCCGCTCGAACCACAGGAAGTCCGGGACCTGGCCGTCGAAGTAGTTGTCGAAGGGCATCGGGGTGCCGTGCACCAGCGGGATGCCCGCGCCCGCCCGCTTGAAGGCGTTGCCGGTGACCGCGAGGGCGCCCAGCGACATGCCGTGGAAGGCGTTGGTGAAGGAGACGATGGCCTCGCGCCCCTTGACCTTGCGGGCCAGCTTCAGCGCGGCCTCGACCGCGTTGGTGCCCGTCGGCCCCGGGAACATGACCTTGTAGGGCAGGTCGCGCGGGCGGAGCACCACGTTCTGGAAGGTCTCCAGGAAGGCGCGCTTGGCCGCGGTCGCCATGTCCAGGCCGTGGGTGATGCCGTCGCGCTCGATGTAGTCGATCAGGGCGCGTTTCAGGACCGGGTTGTTGTGCCCGTAGTTGAGCGATCCGGCGCCCGCGAAGAAGTCCAGGTAGGTGTGGCCGTCCTCGTCGTGGAGGTAGCTGCCCTGCGCGCGGTCGAACACGGCGGGCCAGCCGCGGCAGTAGCTGCGGACCTCGGACTCCAGGGTCTGGAACACGCTGAGAGCGGGCGGGGTGATGGTCATGACGTCTCCAAGAAGTGGGGGTGGCGGAGTGCGGCGGATCGGGGCCTGCTGCTACGCGGCGAGAGGGCCGATGCGGTAGAGCACCTCCGGCTGGTGGGTGCCCTCCGGGAACAGCCCGCCGTCGAAGAGGACTTCGCGGCTCAGGGGCGCGTCGTGGCGCTGTGCGTAGGAGGTGAACAGCCGGTCGGACGCCGTGTTGTCCGGCGTGACGGTGGTCTCGATCTCACGGACCCCGCGCCCGCCGGCCACCTTGGCCGTCAGCGCGTCCAGCAGGACGCCGGCGAGCCCCCGGCCGCGGTGCGCCTTGTCGACGGCGACCTGCCAGACGACGAGGGCCTCCGGGCGGTCGGGGCGTACGTAACCGGTGACGAAGGCGATCGGTTCGCCGTCCCGGCCCCGCGCCACCACGGAGGTGGCGGCGAAGTCGCGACACCACAGCAGGTAGCTGTACGAGGAGTTGAGGTCCAGGACCTCGGAGTCGCGGGCGATGCGCCAGATCGCGGCTCCGTCCTCCACTCGCGGGGTGTCGATCTGCAGCGGCTCCGGGGAGTCCGCGTTTTCCGGGAATGCGTCTCGGGCTCGTACAAGGTCTTCTTGTGCGGCGGTCATGCGAATTGAATTTACCGAGCAAATTCGCAGATTGCATCGGGCGGAAGGGTTGGGCGGGTGCGTCCGATGTGTTATCGCGCGGGCGCGACCCGAGGACCGTCCGGGAGCGGGAACGCCCGATATTGCACGGGAAAGTCCGGGCAAAACGACCTTTGTGTAATCTCGGTCACACCCCTGTAACCTCGTGGGAACCCGCCCCGAACATCATGAGAATCGTTGAAGGTCCGGGCGTTTAGCCTCTTGGATCGGGGGCAGCAGAATGAGGGAAGCTATTCAAGGGAAATCGCCACCCGTGTCGCCGCACTTGTTTATCGGGTGAATTCCTGTACGCATCCCTTCGCGCTGTCGCGGCGGATGCGCACAGGAATTCATCGCGTTATCCGGTGAACGCCTCGCCGACCGCCCGCAGCGCCCCCTCCAGGTCCACCCGGCCGCCCCGGGCGGCCACCGCCGCGCCGAGCGCCGCCAGCGAGGACTGCACCGTGCCGCGGGTCGCGGCCGGGCCGTAGTGGTTGACGCGGATCATCACCTCGGCCGCCGCCCCGGCGCCCGCGACCAGCGGCAGCGAGGGGTCGGCCGCCAGGGCCGTGGTCACCAGGTCCCGGGCGTCCATCCCCCCGGGCACCCGCAGGGTGGTCGCCACCGGAGCGGCCTCCGCCGCCCGGCGCACGAACGGCGCGAGCCCGCCGCCGAGGGCCAGCACACCCGCCCGGGTCGCCGCCGCGGCCGCGGCGTGCCGCGCCCGCACCGCGGCCGGCCCGTCGGCCTCGATCCGCTCCACGCACGCCTGCAGGGCCAGCATCTCCAGCTGCGCCGGCGTGTGCGGCAGGGCCCTGCGCCCGGCGTCGATCCAGCGCTCCTTCCAGTCCAGCAGCGACAGATACGAGCGCCGGGGCGCGTCCGGGTTGGCCGCGATCCGCTCCCAGGCCCGCTCGCTCACCGAGACCGCGGACACCCCGGCGGGCCCGCCCATCGCCTTCTGGGCGCCGATCACGCACAGATCGACGCCCCACGCGTCCGTCAGTAGCGGCTCGGCGGACACCGAGGCGACCGCGTCCACCATGAAGAGCGCGCCGTGCGCCCGGACCACCTCGCCGATCTCCGCGACCGGGTTGGTGTTGCCCGTCGCCGCCTCCGCGTGCACCAGGGAGACGAAGCCGATCTCCGGGTGCTCCGCCAGCGCCTCGGCGACCTGCGCGGCCGTGACGGCGGTGTCGAACGGCACCGTCAGGTCCACCACCGTGGCGCCGCAGTCCCGCAGCCAGTCGCCGAAGGTCTGCCCGTAGGGTCCGGTGACCACGTTCAGCGCCGTGGACCCGCGGGGCGCACCGCCGCGGATGCACCCCTCCAGCGGCAGCAGCGCCTCGCCCTGCATGATCACCACGTCCTGCTCGGTGTTCATCAGGGCGGCCACCGAGCGCTCGATCTCGGCGAAGTGCGCCGCGGTCAGCGGGGCGAGGTCCAGCAGGGGGTGCGTCACGGCGGTGCTCGGCTCTCTCGTGTTCTGGTGCTTCTCATGTCCCGGGCGGTCCGCCCGAGCTTAGGTCGTACGGGCCGGTCCCACGGGCGGAGCCTCCGCCGAGGGGCCTCGTACCGGGCCCGGCACGCCTCGTACAGTGCCTGGTATGAGCGAGCAGACGGTGCTGCATGTGACGGGACGGGTGCTCGTCGGCCCGGACGAGGCGCGGGACGAGCTGTGGGTGGTGGACGGCCGGATCACCTATGAACGCCCCCGTGCCGAGGCCCTCACCGTGCGCGGCTGGGCCCTGCCCGGCCTGGTCGACGCCCACTGCCACGTCGGCTTGGACGCGCACGGCCCGGTGGACGCGGAGACCAGCGAGAAGCAGGCCCTCACCGACCGGGACGCGGGCACCCTGCTCATCCGCGACGCCGGTTCCCCCTCCGACACCCGCTGGATCGACGACCGCGAGGACCTGCCGAAGATCATCCGGGCGGGCCGCCACATCGCCCGCACCCGCCGCTACATCCGCAACTACGCCCATGAGATCGAGCCCGGGGACCTCGTCGCCTACGTCGCCCGCGAGGCCCGGCGGAGCGACGGCTGGGTCAAGCTGGTCGGCGACTGGATCGAGCGGGAGGCCGGCGACCTGACCCCCTGCTGGCCGCGCGGCGAGGTCGAGGCGGCCATCGCCGAGGCGCACCGCCTCGGCGCCCGGGTCACCGCGCACTGCTTCGCCGAGGACTCCCTGCGGGACCTGGTGGAGGCGGGCATCGACTGCATCGAGCACGCCACCGGCCTCACCGAGGAGACGATCCCGCTCTTCGCGGAACGCGGCGTCGCCATCGTCCCCACCCTGGTCAACATCGCCACCTTCCCGCACCTCGCGGACGGCGGGGAGGCGAAGTTCCCCCGCTGGTCGGCCCATATGCGCCGGCTCCACGCACGCCGCTACGACACCGTCCGCGCGGCCTGGGACGCGGGCGTGCCCGTCTTCGTCGGCACCGACGCGGGCGGGTCCCTCGCCCACGGGCTGGTCGCCGAGGAGGTCGCCGAGCTGGTGAAGGCGGGCATCCCGCCGCTGGACGCGCTCTCCGCGACCACCTGGGGCGCCCGGCGCTGGCTCGGCCGCCCGGTCCTGGAGGAGGGCGCCCCGGCGGACCTGGTGGTCTACGACGAGGACCCGCGCGCCGACGTCCGGGCCCTGGCCGGGCCGCGGCGGGTGGTGCTGAACGGGCGGATCATCGGCTGAGAAAGTGTTGGGTAAGCCGTTGATCACTCGTGGTTGAGGTCTTCGGTGAGGCGTCGGGCTGCTTCGGTCTCGATGGGGCCGTGCGGCTCGA